>CAYNOF010000108.1:0-2077 GCA_964398335.1 uncultured Rhizobiaceae bacterium | reverse complement strand
GATGTCCGTGAGCGCGCCGAGATACGAGACGAATTCCACCGTACCCGCCAGCCGGTTGTCGAGTCCCGGAAGCGGCGCCGCGGCGATCTCCAGCCGCTCCGGCCGCAGCGCCAGCGATGCCGGCCCCGGCGCGCCGCCGCTGCAGGCGAGATCGAGCCCGCCTTCGGTGCGGAAGCGGCCCGGCGCCTGGATCGTGCCGGTTTCGTCGGCCGGCTTCTCGTAGAGCTCGCGCTGCGTGCCGACCTGGCACACCGAGCCCTCGTTCATCACCACCAGCCGGTCGGCCATGGTCAGCGCCTCTTCCTGGTCGTGCGTGACCATGACCGCGGTGAGGCCGAGCTGGCGCTGCAATTCGCGGATCTCGACCCGCACCTCCTGGCGCAATTTGGCGTCGAGGTTGGAGAGCGGCTCGTCGAGCAGCAGCACGTCGGGGCGGATGGCAAGCGCACGCGCCAGCGCCACGCGCTGCTGCTGGCCGCCGGAGAGCTGGCGCGGCAGGCGCGCGCCCAGGCCGCTCAGACGTACCAGCGCCAGTGCCTCCTCGACGCGCCTGACGATGTCGGCACGCGGCAGCTTGCGCATCTCCAGGCCGAAGGCGACGTTCTGCGCCACGCTCAGATGCGGGACGAGCGCGTAGCTCTGGAACACCATGCCGGCGTTGCGCCGCCACGGCGGCAGCCCGGTGACGTCGGCGCCGCCCAGCCTGACATGGCCGGCGGTCGGCTCGATGAAGCCGGCGACCATGCGCAGGGTCGTGGTCTTGCCGCAGCCGGATGGGCCCAGCAGCACCAGGAACTCGCCATCGGCGACCTGCAGGTTGACGTCGCGCACGGCGTGGAACTCGCCGTAGCGCTTGGAGAGGCCCTGGAGATCGAGACGCGCCATCTCACACCACCCGCGTCAGCTTGACGTAGCGGTCAGTGATCAGCATCGCCACGCCGATCAGCAGGATCTGCAGCACCGAGACCGCCGCGATGGTCGGATCGATCTTCCACTCCAGGTACTGGAGGATGACGATCGGCAGGGTCGTGCGGCCGGGGCCGACGAGGAACAGGCTCATCTCGAGATTGCCGAACGAGGTGACGAAGCCGAACAGCGCGCCGGCGACGATGCCGGGGCGGATCGAGGGCAGGGTGATGCGCCAGAACGTGGTCCACGGTCCGGCGCCGAGATTCTGCGCCGCCTCCTCGATGGCGCGGTCCATGCCGGCGAGGCTCGCCGTCACCAGCCGCACCACCCAGGGGATCACGATCACCACGTGGCCGGTGACCATGGCGTAGAACGTGCCGAGCACGTCGACGTCGAGCGCGTTCTCGACCTCGACGTGGAAGACGTACATCGCCGTGCCGAGCACGACGCCGGGCACGATCACCGGCATCAGCAGCAGATTGGCCAGCGGCGCGCGCAGCTTCAGGTCGAAGCGCGCCAGGCAGAGCGCCGCCGGAACGCCCAGCGCCAGGCCGATGACGGTCGCCAGCACGCCGACCTCGAGGCTGAGCGAGAATCCGTCGACGAACTTGCGCTGGTCGAGGATCGCCGTGAACCAGCGCAGGCTGTAGCCCTCGGGCGGGAACGACGGAATCTCCTGGCGGAAGAACGCCAGCCAGGTGACGAAGATCAGCGGCGTGAGGATGTACAGCAGCGCGGCTCCTGCCGCGCCGTTCAGCGCCCAGCGCCGCGCGCGGCGGCGGATGAGGGCGGCGGCGCTCATGCCTCGACCGCACCCTGAGGAGGCCGCGCGGCTTCCGTCTCGAAGGGTGGGCTGAAGTCACCCTTCGAGACGCAGTCCTTCGGGCTGCTCCTCAGGGTGAGGTGGTGCGCCACGATCACAGCGCGTTCTTGTGGAAGCGGCCGCCCTTGACGATGGCCGTCAGGTTGGGGCCGCCGTCCTGGAACAGGCCGAGGTTCTTCAGCGGATCGCCGTTGACCACCAGCAGGTCGGCGAAGGCGCCGGGCTCGATGACGCCGAGCTTGCCTTCCTGGCGCACGACCTCGGCACCGACCAGCGTCGCCGAGCGGATCACGTCGATCGCCGGCATCACCTCGCCGCGGATCTGGAACTCGCGCGTCTGCTCGT
>CAYNOF010000107.1:0-5253 GCA_964398335.1 uncultured Rhizobiaceae bacterium | reverse complement strand
ATCGCTGCCCGATGCGCCTCTCGGCGAGGGCTGGCTGATCGAGCAGGTCGCCGGTCGCTTCGCCGTGCTCACCTTCGCCGAGCGCGCGGTCTCGCTCGACGTCGCCGCGGCGCGCGCGGTCGCCGACATGGCCGACGAGATCCCGCCCTTCGCGCCGATCCTGGTCACCCGCGACCTGTCGGGCGCGCCCGACGGCTGGAACACCATGCTCGACCGCGACGGCCTCGTCGCGCGCCGCTGCGATGCGCGCGACGGCACGACCTATCTCGTCCGCCCCGACCAGCACGTCGCCGCGCGCTGGCGGCGGCTGCATGATTCGTCGATCCTTGCGGCGCTGAAACGGGCGACGTCATGAGCACCCTGAAGCACGAGCCGAACCTGGCGCGGCCCGACGACGTCTACAATCTGATCGTCGATGCGCACAAAGGGCTCACGTCGGAGCAGAGCGAGAAGCTCTATGCCGCGCTGGTGCTGCTGCTGGCCAACCATGTCGGCGACGAGCAGGTGATCCGCGAAGCCGTCGCGGCGGCGCGCCGGAGCATCACCGCCTGAGGCGGCCGATCCAGCCCACGGCGTAGTCGACCAGCGCCCGCTGGCGCATCAGGCGCGCCGGCGCAGCGCCGACCTTGCCGACGAGCACAGCCTCGGTGTCGCGCTCGAAATCCTCGCCCAGACGCGCGAAGTCCGAATCGTCGAAGTCGAGATCGTCGACCTCGAGCCAGCGGCGTTCGCCGTCGACCATGACGGGACTGCCGAAGGCGGCGCGGCGCCGGGACGGCCAGTGCGCGCGGTACTCGGCGAGATGCAGCGAGGTGTTGCGCTCGTGGCCGACGCCCAGCAGCAGCACGTCGGCGTCGAGATCGTGGAGGCGCGCCAGCGGCGAGCGTTCGCCCATGGCGCAGTCGAGCGCGTGATGCTCGGTGATGAAGGCCGCGTGCGGCCCGCGTGCGGCGAAGGATTGGCGCGGGTGGGCGCTGCGGCGCACGCCGGGATGGCTGCGGAAGCTCTCGGGGATCGCGCCCATGCCGCGCGTGGGCGTGATCGCCGGATCGTAGGCCGGCATCTCGGCGCGGATGCGATCGTGCCATTCGACGGGCACCGGCGGCGCGGCCCACCCGGCGGGATCGGAGAGGCCGCTGCTGTGGGTGGGCATCGCCAGCGTGCCGTCGTGGCCGAGCGCCGCGCTCAGTGCCGCGATGACGGCCGGCGCGTCGCCGATCACCCAGCCCAGCGAGGACAGCGAGGAATGCACGATCATCGTCGCACCCGCGCGCACGCCAAGCGCGCGCAGGTCGGCGGTCAGCGAGAGGGTGGCAGGCGGCGGGCCGACCTGGCTGCGGACGCGGTCGGCCTCGCTCATCAGCGCCGGGGGATGCCGATCAGGCGGCCGGATTTCGGCGGCCTGGGCAGCCTGCCGTGCGCCTCGGCCATCTTCGCGAGGCGCTCCTGCACGATCCGGCGGAACGGCGCGGATTTCCGCGTCTTCACGTCGATGTGCATGATCATCGATTCGCAGGTCGCGGCGAGGAAGCCTTCCTCGCCGTGATACATCGTGTGGAACAGGTGCAGGCGCTTGGCGTCGTGGTCGAGCAGCTGCGTGGTGAAGCGCAGCGGCGCGCCGCCCCTGAGCTCGCGGTCGTAGGTGATGTGCGCCTCGAGCACGAAGGTCATGCCGAGCTTGTTGTCGATGTAGCGGCGGCCCATGCCGATCTGGGTGTGGAACGCGCCCGAGGCGTAGTCGAACGCCTCCATGTAGCGCGCCATGTTCATGTGGCCGTTCCAGTCGACCCATTCGTCCTTGACCACCGAGCGATGGCGGTCGAGCGGAGCCACGAGGTCGAGCTCGGGCAGCTCGTAGGGCAGCGGTTCTTCGTTCAGCAGCGTATCGGGCATGGTCACTTCTTGCGGATGGCGATGACGCGGCCGGCCTGCGGCGGCTTCGGCAGCCGGGCGTGGATCGGCGCCAGCGTGTCGAGCCGGCGCATGGTCTCGTCCGGCCACGGCGCGGAGCGGCGCGAGGCGTAGTCGATGTTCATCAGGATCAGCTCGTTGGTCGCGGCGAGGAAGCCTTCGTCGGCATGGTACATGGCGTGGATGTAGTGCACGCGCTTGGCGTCGTGGCCGAGGATCTGCGTCGTGATGCGCAGCTTGTCGCCCTCCTTGACCTCGCGGTCGTAGGTGGCGTGCGCCTCGAGCACGAAGGTCATGCCGATCTTGTCGCGCGTGTATTCCCAGCCGACGCCGAGCTGGTTGCAGAAGGTGTCGGTGGCCTTGTCGAAGGCGACGATGTAGTAGCCGACGTTCATGTGGCCGTTCCAGTCGATCCACTCCTTCAGCACCGTGGCGCGATGGCGGTCGAGCGGGGCGCTGAGGTCGAGCGGCTCGATGGGGTAGGGCAGTCCAGTCATGGCGCGGACCATAGCGATCCGCGGTGAGCATGCAAGCCGGGACACGGTCAGGGAATCTGAAGCAGCTCCGCAGCGACCAGGTCCGGCGCCGAGATGATGCAGTTGTGGCCGGCCTCGATCGGGCGGAAGCGCACGCCCTCGGTCGCCTGCGCGCGTTCGTGGCTGCCGGCGGAGACCGGATAGCGCGGCTTGGTGCAGGCGATGTAGGTCATCGGCAGGCCGTTGCCCGGGCCGTTGGCGATGCGCACCGGCTCGGTGTAGCAGCGCACCGGATGCGGCGTCAGGCGCTCGTGCGTCCATTGCGCCAGATCAGGATCGTCGATGATCAGGCTGGTGACCGGTGCGAAGGGCAGCACGTCGGTGCCGTTGACCTGGTAGACCATGGTCTTGCGCTTGGCGCTGATGCGCTCGGGGATGCGGCCGAAGATCGACTGGCCGTCGCGCGCGATGCCGCCGTCGATGATCACCAGGTGCGCCACGCGCGAGGGGTCGCGGTCGACCACGATCTGCGCGATCAGGCTGCCGAAGCTGTGGCCGACCAGCACGACGTCGCGCAGGTCGTTGTCGCGCAGGCAGGAAAGCGCGTCCTCGGCGCAGGTCTCGTTGCTGATCTCGGGCGACAGCTCCGAGGCGCGCTCGGCCACGCCGCGGAAGCTCGGCGTGTAGACGGTGTGGCCCGCCGCGCGCAGCTTCCCGGCGACGAATTGCCAGGTCCAGCCGCCCATCCAGGCGCCGGAGAGACAGACGAAGGTGCGGCTCACGGCGTGACGGTCAGTTCTTCACCGCGAGCTTCATCACCTCGCCGACATCCTCGACGCTGTCGAGGTTGCGGCAGAGCTGGGCGAGCTTGCCGGCGCGCTCCTCGCCGAGGATCGGCGTGACCAGCGCGCGGAACTTCGATTCGAGCTTGGCCCATTGCGCATCGAGGTCGGTCATCGGGATGCCGACATCGGTGGTCTCGCTGAGCTCGCGGCCGTCGCGCAGCTTGACCACGACCTCGGCGGCGCTGTGGTGGTCGTGCCGGCGCGTCTCGACCACCACCTTGTCGCGCAGCGCCACCAATTCCGGTTCGCGCGTCAGCGCGTCGGTGTAGACGCTGTCGTTGGAGGTGTCGCGGCCGGCCAGCGCCATCGCCGCAGTGAAGCGCAGCGAGAACTTCACCTCCAGCCCGCTCTTCGGCTCGGGGATGTTGCACACCTTGAGGTGGCCGGGATCGACCTTGAGCGTGACGCGCTCGACCTCCTCGCCCTTGAGCTTGAAGCGCTCCTTGAGCGACTTCACCGCCTCGATGCTGGACTGCGTGAGGTAGCAGGCGGCGTGGTACTTGAAGACGGTATCCGTCGTGTGGAAGCCGCCCGGCGGCTCGGCCAGCGCCGCGTCGGGCTGCGGCGTCGAGGAGGCAGTGGCGACGAAACCCTGCGGCACGTCGAGCACCGAGGTGTTCGCGGTGAAGCCCTTCTGCGCCCAGCGCGCCGCCTGCAGGCCGTTCTGCGCCGCCTTGCCGGCATGCAGCGGCTTGGTCATCGTGCCGAACATGCTCTTGAGCCCGGCGGCCTGCGCGCCGGCGATGCCCATCGCCTGGCGCGTGCGCTCGATGTCGAGGCCCAGCAGGTTGGCACAGGCCGCGGCCGCACCGAAGGCACCCAGCGTGCCGGTGTTGTGCCAGCCCTTGTCGTAGTGGCTCTTGCCCACGAGCTCGCCCAGCCGGCACTCCATCTCGATGCCGGCGACGATCGCGGTGATCAGGTCGCGGCCCGACATCCTGCGGCTCTCGGCCAGCGCCAGCGCCGCGGGTGCCACCGGCACGGTGGGATGGCCGCCCATGGTGAGGTTGACGTCGTCGTAGTCGAGCGCGTGGCTCATCGCGCCGTTGATCAGCGCGGCGTTCGACAGCGAGGTGCGCATGCCGCGGCCGATCACCGTCGCCTCGGCGCGCCCGCCGTCCTCCTCGGCGACCTCGCTCAGGATCTCCGACAGCGGCTCGTCCATGCCCGAGAGCGTCACGCCGAGGAAGTCGAGCAGGCACTGCTTGGCCACCGTGCGGACCTGCGGCGTCAGGTGCTGGAAGCGCAGCGCGGCGGCCTTCTCGGCCAGCGCTGCCGTGACATTCGCGGCCTCGGTCATGGCGTCCCTCCCATGCGGTTGCGGTCCGTATCGTGTCGCACCGGCAGGGCGGGAGCAACCGGCTCTGCCCATCCTTTGCGCAACCTTGCCATGAAGGTGGCGTTGCCATCGTCACCAGACCCTGGAGCGCCTCAGCATGGCCATCACCGATCGCGTGGACGTCGTCGTCGATACCGGAACGGGCACAGCGTCCGCCGTGTCATGGGGCGCGGTGATCGCCGGTGGCCTCGCCTCTGCCGCGCTGACCTTGATCCTGTTGAGCCTCGGCACCGGGCTGGGCCTTGCGGTGATCTCGCCTTGGTCGGACTGGAACGTCACCGCGGTGCGGGTGGCGACATTCGCCGGCATCTTCACCTGCGTCGTCGCGGTGATGGCCTCGGCGGTCGGCGGCTACCTTGCCGGCCGCCTGCGCACGCGCTGGAGCGGCCTGCACGGCAACGAGGTCTATTTCCGCGACACCGCGCACGGCCTGCTGGCCTGGGCCTTCGCCACCGTCGTCAGCGTCGCCATCACCGGCGCGGCGGCGACGCATCTCGCCGCTGGCACGGCCTCGGGCCTTGCGCCGGCAGCGACCATGGCCTCGCGCGAGGGCGGCATGGCGAGCGGCCCGCTCGACGTCTATGTCGACCAGCTGCTGCGCCCGACCTTCGCCGCGCCGGCCGACGCCGCCGCGCGCCCGCCCGTGCCGCCGGGCCGCGAGGCCGCCGACCGCGCCGAGATC
>CAYNOF010000106.1:0-3699 GCA_964398335.1 uncultured Rhizobiaceae bacterium | reverse complement strand
CGCCGTACTTTGCCGCCGTCGCGGCGGATACTTTCTTCTCCAGCGTATAGGCCGAGAACGCCGCCAAGGTCGGACCGCCACCCGGCAGCACGCCCAGCAGCGCGCCCAGGGTGGTGCCGCGCAGCACCGCGGGAATGGCCTGGCGCATCTCCTCGCGCGTCGGCCACAGGCTCAGGATCTTCGCCGCCACCACGTCGCGCCCACCGATGCGCTTCTCGAGATTGGCGATGATCTCGGCGATGCCGAACAGGCCCATGGCGATCGGCGCGAAGTCGATGCCGTCGGAAAGCTCCGGCACGTTGAAGGTGTAGCGCTGTGCGCCGGTGTTGACGTCGGTGCCGACCAGGCCGAACAGCAGGCCGAGGAACACCATGGCGATCGCCTTGATCACCGAGCCGCTGGCCAGCACCACGGCGGCGACCAGGCCCAGCGCCATCAGCGAGCAGTACGCGGACGGGCCGACTTACTGCGCCATGGGGGTGCGCGCCGGCGCGAACAGCACGATCAGCACCGTGCCCACCGTGCCGGCGAAGAACGAGCCCAGCGCCGAGATCGACAGCGCCGCACCGGCGCGGCCTTTCTGCGCCATCTTGTAGCCGTCGAGCGCGGTGACGACGGATGACGCCTCGCCCGGCAGGTTGACCAGGATGGCCGTGGTCGAGCCGCCGTACTGCGCGCCGTAATAGATGCCGGCGAGCATGATCAGCGCCGAGGTCGGCGGCAGCTTGAAGGTCAGCGGCAGCAGCATGGCGATGGTGGCCACCGGGCCGATGCCCGGCAGCACGCCGATCAGCGTGCCGACCATGCAGCCGATCAGGCAGTACAGCAGGTTCTGGAACGTCAGCGCGATCCCGAAACCGTCGATGACATGACCCAGCAGATCCATGTCACCACACTCCCCGGATGATGCTGATGTTCATGCCCAGGCCCAGCTTGAAGATCGCGATGCAGAGGATGATCAGCACGACGCAGGCGAGCACGGTCTCGATCAGCTTGAACTCCTCGCCGCCCAGCGCCGCGAGGAAGACCAGGCAGACCAGCGCCGGCGCCAGGCCCGCGCGTTCGAACAGCAGGGCGAAGACCACCACGCCGATGGTGATCATGGTGATCGGCTTCCAGCGCAGGCGCTCGATTGCCTCGCCGGGCGCGATGATGGCGCGCACCAGGATGACGAGGCCCAGGCCGATCAGGATGTAGCTCAGCATGCGCGGCACGTAGCCGGGCCCCATCCGCACCGCCGTGCCAATCGCGAGATTGCTTCCCATGACCAGGGCGAGAACGCCGAATCCGGCGAACATCAGCCCGGACCAAAGGTCCTTGCTGAAAAGGCGATCCACCTGAATTTCCTCCCAACAGCCGCCCTGAGCCGTTGCGGGCTTGTCAGGTCCATGACCAGGTGCGCCTGCCTACGGCTATCCGTCGGCGCGACTCTTTGCACAATTCGCCGGACGCCCCAAGCAAATTGAGCAGCTTCCCGTCAGCGAACCCGTCACAGCGTGACGCAAGACCATCTTCTTTCGCGATGCGGGAGAAGTCAGAGCGCCCGACGGCCCCGGAAGCGGCCGATCAGCACGGCGGTCAGGATCGCCAGCGCGATGATGAGCAGGCCGCAGGCCAGTGGATGCGTCAGGAAGATGAGCGGGCTGCCGCGGCCCAGCAGCAGCGATCGCCGCACCTGCTCCTCGATCTGCACCGACAGGCCGAAGCCGACCATGAAGCTGACCACGGGCAGCCGCAGGGCGACGACCAGCGCGCCGGCTGTCACGCCGTGCAGGAAGCCGGGCTCTTCCTCCTGCAGCCAGCGCGTGGCGCCGGTGTTCACGTCGAGGCCGCCCAGGCCGACCAGCAGGCCCAGCAGCAGCGGGATCGCGAGCCGCGCCAGCGAGCCGCGCTCGGCGATCCAGGTCGCGCCGAACAGCAGGCTCAGCACGAGCAGCCAGGCCATCGAGTACTCCGGCGGCCCCATGCGCAGCAGCAAGCCTACGGGTCGCGCCATCGCGAACAACCACAGCGCGAGCGGCACGGTCCAGGGCACGAGATCGAGCCAGCCATAGCCGGTGCGTGGTTGGCGCTGCGGTGCCGGCAGGAAGGCGGTGCGCAATCCGTGCCAGGCTCCCGCTGCGAGCAGGGCGATGGCGACATAGCCGGGGATGAAGGCGGGGCCCATGCGCGTGGGCGTGCCCCACGGCAGTGCGCGCATCAGCAGCAGCGCAGCCGCACCGACGACAATCGCCAGCAGTGCGACGTAGAATTCGCGTTGACGCAACATGCTCCCCCCGCTGGGCGGAAGCTAGCACGGCCCGGCGTTGCGCGGAGTCCGTCGATCGACGCACACTTGTGCCAACATCACGTTTCGAGCGGGGATCGGCATGGCGGCGCGCGGCGCGGAGTTCATCGGCACGATGGCGGTGCAGGACAAGCACCGCTTCGACGTCGCCGCGCTCGAGCGCTTCATGGCCGCCCATGTCGCGGGCTTCCGCGCGCCGCTCACCGTCGAGCAGTTCCGCGGCGGGCAATCGAATCCCACCTATCGGCTGAGCGACGGCGGCGGCCGGCGCTACGTGCTCAGGCGCAAGCCGCCGGGCAAGCTGCTGCCCTCGGCGCACGCCGTCGACCGCGAGTTCCGCGTCATCGCCGCGCTCAACCGGACCGACGTGCCGACGCCGCGCGCCCATGCGCTGTGCGAGGACGAGGGCGTCATCGGCACGGCGTTCTACATCATGGAGTTCTGCGACGGCCGCGTGCTGTGGGATCCCATGCTGCCCGACCAGACGCCTGACATGCGCCGTGCGATCTACGAGGCCAAGGTCGATACGCTGGCCCGCCTGCACAAGGTCGACTACCAGGCGGTGGGCCTGGGCGATTTCGGCCGTCCCGGCAACTACGTGGCGCGCCAGATCAAGCGCTGGGGCGGGCAGTACAAGGCCTCGGAGACCGAGATCATCGAGGCGATGGACAAGCTGCTGGAGTGGCTGCCGGCCAATGCGCCGGAGGCCGACACCACGACCATCGTCCATGGCGACTACCGCCTCGACAACATGATCTATCACCCGAGCGAGCCGCGCGTGCTGGCGGTGATCGACTGGGAAATCTCCACCCTGGGTGATCCGCTGGCCGAGCTCAGCTACCTCTGCATGATGTACCGCATCCCGCAGGAGCAGGGCGGCATGCAGGGCGTCGACATCCAGGCGCTGGGCATTCCCGGCGAGGCCGAGATGGTGCGGATGTACGGCGAGCGCACCGGCCGCGCCACGGTGCCCGACTGGGAATTCTACATGGCCTACAATCTGTTCCGCATCGCCTGCATCCGCCAGGGCGTCTACGCGCGCGGGCTCGACGGCACGGCCTCGAACCTCCGGGCGCTGGAGTCGGGCAAGTTGGTGCGGCCCAACGCCGAACTGGCCTGGCGCCTGGCGCAAGGCCTGGGCGCGCGCTGATATGCCCCGAGCCGCCGGGATGCCCAAATTGGACGCAGGGTTACGCCTTCGCTACAGTGCGCCTCCCGCGAGGCAGGACTGACAACCGCGCCCGATTGACAAGGACAGGGGAGGTCGCCCGCGTGGCGCGACGTACCGCAAAAACCGCTTCCGCCGCATCCGGCGCCCGCGCCATGCCGCCCTCCGAGGCGATCGAGGCGGCGGCGTTCGACCTGTTCGCGCGCCGCGGCTTCCAGATCACCACGGTGCGCGACGTGATGCG
>CAYNOF010000105.1:0-3032 GCA_964398335.1 uncultured Rhizobiaceae bacterium | reverse complement strand
CGGCGCCACGCATGACAAGGAGCTGCCGGTCGGCAAGCATCCGCTGCAGCTCTATTCGCTGGGCACGCCCAACGGCCAGAAGGTCACCATCATGCTCGAGGAGCTGCTGGCGCTCGGCCACAAGGGCGCCGAGTACGACGCCTGGCTGATCAAGATCGGCTCGGGCGACCAGTTCGGCAGCGGCTTCGTCGCCATCAACCCGAACTCCAAGATCCCGGCGCTGCTCGACCGCAGCGGGCCCAAGCCGATCCGCGTCTTCGAGAGCGGCGCGATCCTGGTCCATCTCGCCGAGAAGTTCGGCAACGCCTTCCTGCCGACCGAGACGGCGGCGCGCGCCGAGTGCCTGTCGTGGCTGTTCTGGCAGATGGGCAGCGCGCCCTATCTCGGCGGCGGCTTCGGCCATTTCTATGCCTACGCGCCGACCAAGATCGAGTACGCCATCGACCGCTTCGCCATGGAGGCCAAGCGCCAGCTCGACGTGCTCGACCGCCGTCTGGCCGAGAGCCGCTATCTCGGCGGCAACGACTACACCATCGCCGACATCGCGGTGTGGCCGTGGTACGGCGCGCTGGCCAAGGGCCAGATCTACGGCGCCGGCGAGTTCCTGGCGGTGCACGAGTACAAGAACGTCATCCGCTGGGCCGACGAGATCGCCGCCCGCCCCGCCGTGAAGCGCGGCCGCATCGTCAACCGCCTGCAGGGCGACCCCGCCGCCCAGCTGCACGAGCGCCACGACGCCAGCGACTTCGACACCAAGACCCAGGACAAGATCGCCGCCGCCGCGAGCTGAAGCGGGCATGAAGTGACGCACCTTCATCCTCCCTCCCCCCTTGTGGGGGACGGAGGATGAGGCGATCGCCGACATTCCTAGAGGCAGAAATAGCTCGCGGGAACGTTTTGTGATCCGATCGCTGTGCCACGCACAGCGATCGGACGCCGCCCCTTGCACGCTCGTTGCACCATCGCAGACCATAGAATCCGCCCGGCCCGGGAGCGGAAATGGCGCCGGTCGGCTTTTGCGCCTAGGCTCGGGCGATGACGAGCACCGACACCATCCCCGTCATCGACCTCGGCCCGTACCTGGCCGGCGAGCCCGGCGCGCAGGAGCATGCGGCCGGCCGGATCCGCCATGCGCTGACCGAGATCGGCTTCTATTACATCACCGGCCATGGCGTGCCGCGCGCCCGGATTCGCGCCGTGTTCGACGCGGTGGCGCGCTTCCATGCCCAGCCACCAGAGAAGAAGATAGCAATCGCCCTGGACCGCAACGTCACCGGCTACCTGCCGATGAAGGGCGACACCCTGCGCACCTCGACGGTGCAGACCGTGACCCGGCCCAACCTCAACGAGGCGCTGTTCATCGCCCGCGACCTGCCGGATGATCATCCCGACGTGCTGGCCGGCCGCCGCTTCCGCAGCGCCAATCGCTGGCCGGCCGACCTGCCGGGCTTCCGCGAGACCATCGTTTGCTATGCCGATGCCATGGAGCGGCTGGTGCGGCGCCTGGTGCCGCTCTACGCCCGCGCGCTCGACCTGCCGGCGACGTATTTCGACCAGCCGTTCCGCGACTGCCAGTACAAGCTGCGCCTGACGCATTATCCGCCGCAGCCGGCCGACGCCGTGGACGATTTCGGCATCGCGCCGCACACCGACACCAGCTTCCTGACCCTGCTGGCGCCCAACGACGTGCCCGGCCTGTCGATCCGCACCCGGGACGGCACCTGGATCGAGGCGCCGGCGATCGAGGACGCCTTCGTGGTCAACGGCGGGCAGCTCCTGCTGCGCTGGACCAACGACCATTTCCTCGCCACGCCGCACCGGGCGATCAACCGCAGCGGGGCGGAGCGCTACGCCGTGGTGTTCTTCTGCGACGCCAACATCGACTGGCCGATCGCCGCGGTGCCGACCACCGTCGGGCCCGACCGGCCGCCGAAATACCCGACGACCTGGTACACCGACTACATGACGGCCTATCAGCAGCGCAGCTACGACGTGCTGAAGGCCGCGGAATAATAGAAGGAGATAGCCATGAAGACCGTGCAGCAGATGCTCGCCGCCGCCGAGGCGGCGGTGCCGCGCATCGGCCCGGAGGAGGCCAAGGGCCTGGTCGGCCGGCCCGACGTGCTGTTCCTCGACGTGCGCGAGCCGGCCGAGGTCGCGGCCTCGGGCAAGGTGGCGGGCGCGCTCGCCGTGCCGCGCGGCCTGGTCGAGTTCCGCGCCGATCCCAATTCGCCGATGCACGACGCCGCCTTCGACCGCGCCAAGCTGGTGGTGACCTATTGCGCCTCCGGCGGCCGCGCCGCGCTGGTCGGCCATACGCTCAAGGAGATGGGCTACGACAACGTGCGCAACCTGGGCGGCTTCAAGGGCTGGCTCGACGCCGGCGGCAAGATCGATTCGCCAGCCTGAGATGAGCCGCTACTGGTCCGAGCTGGCGCGCGGCCTGTCGCCCTACGTGCCGGGCGAGCAGCCGCGCCTGGCCGGCCTGGTGAAGCTCAACACCAACGAGAGCCCGTTCGGCCCCTCGCCGCGCGTGGTCGAGGCGCTGCGGGCGGCGGCCGACGAGTCGCTGCGACTCTATCCCGACCCGCAATCCCTGGCGCTGCGCGAGGCGCTGGCGGCGTATCACGGCGTCGAGGTCGCGCAGGTCTTCGTCGGCAACGGCTCGGACGAGGTGCTGGCGCATGCCTTCGCCGGCCTGCTGCGGCAGCCCGGCAAGCTGCTGTTTCCCGACGTGACCTACAGCTTCTATCCGGTCTACTGCCGGCTGCTGGGCATCGACTACGAGACGGTGCCGCTCGACGCCGCGATGCGCGTGGCGCCGGCGGACTATCTCGGCCGCGGCGGCGCGATCATCATCGCCAATCCCAACGCACCCACCGGCATCGCGCTCGGGCGCGCCGAGATCGAGCGGCTGGCGGCGGCGCGCGCCGACGTGCCCGTGGTGATCGACGAGGCCTATGTCGATTTCGGCGGGCAGACGGCGATCCCGCTGGTGCGCGCGCATGCCAACCTGCTGGTGGTGCAGACCA
>CAYNOF010000104.1:0-1303 GCA_964398335.1 uncultured Rhizobiaceae bacterium | reverse complement strand
GACTGGTTGGCCGGCAGATCGGGATGCAGCCAAAGCCGGTCCCCGGGCTGCAGGTTCGGCACCTTGGAGATGGGCAGGATCTTGTCTCCGCGGGTGACCTTGATATCGACAATGGGGCCGGCCAGGTCGAAAGCGGTATTGTCCGCCCGACCCAGGCTGGTGAGAAAGAAGACGAAAGCGACGCAGAGAAAACCCTTGGACCGGCCCATGCTCTCTATTGTAAAAACCTGCGCCGGGAATGGCTAGTCGGAAGCGGGGAGAACCTGGGGAATAACCGTCCAAATCTCAGAAAGTCTTGCCGTCAATTTTTCCTACGGGAGGAGAGCGAACAGGCCAGGCCGGTTCCCGCCAAGGCGGCTTGCAGATCTTTTCCCAGGACGGCCAACTCGTCTGTTTTCAGTAGCTTTTGCAGGCCTTCAAAAAGCTTCTGTTCTTCCTTCCGAATGTGCGCAGACAGAACTTGGGTCAAGCACAAGAGGGATTCCTGCGCTACGGTCCCGGCGCAGGCCTGGGCGAAAAGTTCGCGCAGGATTTTGTGTTCGGCTAATAGATCTTCTACGACGGGTTGCAGCTGGGCAAAACCCGCAGCCCGGGGGAACAAGACTTTCTCCTCCACGGCGAAGTGGAGCTGGATTTCCTGCTGGAAGTGCTGTTCCACCTCGGCCTGCCAATAGGCGAGGTCAAGAGGCTGCTTTTGGGCCGCGCGTGCGATGCGGACGCAGAGGGCGAGCGCATGTTGGTGCTGGTGGGAGAGCGGGACCAGATTTTTATCGCGCAGCATGCGCCCTATTCTGGCAGATGGTCCCGCTCCCGGCCAGCCGATTATTGCTCGGCGCTGGTCACGTCCGGCCAAACCGTCTGTGCCGGCCGCAAGGTCAGCCAGTCCGTGCGCACCCGGTCCCACTCCTGCACCATGAGTCCGTTGGCCTGGAAGAACTGGCGGATGCGGATGCGCTCCCAGCCCACGATGTCCTCCAGCACCGGGGCCATGACCGCCAGCGCGTTGCTGCTGAGGATGGTGCGTTTGGCGATCTGCGAGACATGGCGGGATTCTGAAACCGCAATGGTGTAGCCGTCGTGCATGTTGACGTTCAGCATGACGTGGATGTCGGAGCTGCCGTCGCCGGTGTAGACCACGTGATCGGCGCCGATTTGGTTTTGCGCCTGCAAATGCTCCAGCACGGCCACTTTGCCGTAGCCTGCGGTAGCGCGCACGATGCTGTCAATTTCTCCCGACTCGCGATAGCGGAATTCGGTACCGAAAATGTGGTCCGTGGGCACGATGCCTTCCAGGGCGGAGTGG
>CAYNOF010000103.1:0-5840 GCA_964398335.1 uncultured Rhizobiaceae bacterium | reverse complement strand
CGAGGAGCGCATGCGCGGCTGGATCGACGAGGTCCGCGGCCTGTCGGGCCGCCTGCCGCGCCGCTACGCCAGCATCGAGGAAGCTTTCCGCCGCATGCAGGAAGAGAACAAGCATCTCTCGCCGGCGCAGGCGCGTCATCTCACCGAGCACGGCGTGAACCAGAACGAGGACGGCACCTACAGCTGGAAGTTCGACAATTACGTGCGCGCCTGGCAGCCCTACGACATGACCCAGGACGACATCGAGCATCTGTGGACGCGCATCGCCTGCCCGACCCTGCTGGTCTACGGCAAGGAAAGCTGGGCCTCGAACCCGCAGGACGACGGCCGCATCGCGAAGTTCAGCAACGCCAAGGTCGTGTCCTTCGACAACGCCGGCCACTGGGTGCACCACGACAGGCTGGACGCCTTCGTCGAGACGGTCCGCGCCTTCATCGTCTGACGCATCGCCATCACTTGCGCGCACCTGCCCTGCAGCGCCGGGGCGGGACGCGTTGCGCTGCCGTCGTCTAGGCTGATGCCAAAGCCTGGGAGGAAACGATGACGCTTAATCGGCGCGATGTGTTGGTGGGCGTGACGGCGCTGGCGGGAATGGCCGCGACGGGCGTGCGAGCGCAGGCTGCCTATCCGAACAAGCCGATCCGCTGCATCGTGCCCTACGCGCCCGGTGGCAATGTCGACGTCACCGGTCGCCTGATCGCCGATCCGATGACCAAGATGCTGGGTCAGCCGGTGATTGTCGAGAACCGCGCCGGTGCCGGTGGCCTGGTCGGCGCCGAGGCGACGGTGCAGTCGCCGGCCGACGGCTACACCTTCGTCATCGGCGCTTTCGGCACGTTCTATATCGCCGCGCTGATGGCGGGCAAACCGTCGATGATGCCGCTTTTCGCGCCCGTCAGCCTGCTCACCTACGTGCCGATGGTCATCGTCGCCGCGCCCAATGGCCGCTTCAAGGACTGGCCATCGGTTGTGGCCCACGCCAAGTCCAATCCCGGCACGATCACCATCGGCCACGCCGGCAACGGCACCACCAACCACATCGGCATTCTGCGCGTGCAGGTCGCCGACAATGTGAAGTTCAACATCGTGCCGTATCGTGGTTCGGGCCAGGGATTGAACGACGTGCTGGCCAACCAGATCGATCTCTACGTCGATCAGCTCTCCAGCTCACTGCCGCATATCCGCTCGGGCAAGCTGCGGCCGCTGGCGACCATGAGCCTCGAGCCGATCGCCGAGCTGCCGGGTGTGCAGACGCTGAAGCAGCTCGGCGGCCCGGTCTTCGATGGCGGCACGACGCTGGGCGTGTTCGTGCGCAGCGAGACGGCGAAGCCGATCATCGACACGCTGAACAAGGCGATCGTGGCGGCGCTGCAGGACGCCACGGTCAAGAAGCGGCTCGGGGAACTCGGCGCCACCACCATGCCCTCGACGCCTGCCGAGTACGCCGCGCGCCTCAAGCAGGACGAGCGCGACACCATCGAGCTGGAGAAGCTGGGCTTCCTCAAGCCGGAATAGCCGATGTCATCCTGAGCGAAGCGAAGGATCTCGCGGTACCGCGGTCACGCCCGAACGCTGTGTCTGTTCGCACCACTGCAAGGTCCTTCGCCATCGCTCGGGACGACGAGTTATTCCGCCGCCTGCGCCTTCTTCTGCTCCGCCGGGTCGTTCATCATCACGGTGATGTCGGCGTTGAGGTGATGCGTCGGGCCTTCGGTCGCCTGCCCGGTGTTGAGCACCGTACGGCCGAATGCCGAGACGGTCGGGATCGCCTCGCGGGCGATCGGCGCCATCCTCTTCTTGCGCTTCAGCGCCGCGGCGATGAACGGCGCCAGCTCGGCCTGCTTCTTCGCCTCGCGCGCCGCGGCGTCCTTCTTCAGCGTCGGCATCACCTTCTGCGCGAACAGGTTCAGCGAGTCGCAGATGTGCTCGTGCTTGTTGCGGCCGCCCTGCTGGATGAAGATCACCTGGTCGACGCCGGCGTCCTGGTAGCGCTGCAGATGCGCGGTGAGCTCGGCCGGCGTGCCGATGCCGCTGCCGTGGCCGACCTCGGGCAGGCCCGGTTTGGCGATCTCGAAGCGGTCCCAGACGTTGGTGACGCCGGGCTGGTGCGCGCCGTAAACGTAGTAATGTCCCAGCGAGTAGCCGAAGAACTGGAAGCCTTCGGCGCCGCGCCGTTTCGCCTCGGCAGCGTCCTCGTGGCAGGAGAAGCCGGTGACCATGGCGACGTTGGCGTTCACCGTGTGGCCGATCGGCACGCATTCGTCCGACTTGATGATCTCGTAATACTCCTTCGCCCACTTGCCGGCTTCGGCCGGATCGACGAAGGCGAAGGTCAGCGCACCGATGCCGGCCTTGGCCGCGGCGTGGATCGTCTCGCGGCGTGAGCAGGCGACCCAGATCGGCGGATGCGGCGTCTGGTGCGGCTTCGGGACAATGTTGCGCGGCGGCATCGAGAAGTAGCGGCCGTTGAAGCCGGGGTAGGGCTCCATGACCATCATGTTGGCGGTCTGCTCGACTGCCTCGCGCCACATCGCCTTCTTGTCGTCGGGCGAGATGCCGAAGCCTTCGAGCTCGACCCGCGAGGCCGATTCGCCGGTGCCCCAGTCGACCCGGCCCGAGGCGATGAGGTCCAACGTGCCGATGCGCTCGGCGACACGGGCCGGGTGGTTGTAGCCCGGCGGCGCCAGCACCACGCCGTGGCCGATGCGGATGGTCTTCGTCCGCGCGGCGCACGCCGCGAGGAAGACCTCGGGCGCGGAGGAATGCGCGTACTCCTCGAGGAAGTGGTGCTCGACCTCCCAGACGTAGTCGATGCCCAGCCGGTCGGCGAGCTCGACCTGCGCCAGCGCCTCGTGGAACAGCTTGTGCTCCGCGCCGTTGGTCCAGGGGCGGGGGAGCTGATGCTCGTAGAGCAGGCCGAACTTCATGACTGTCTCCTGCGCGTGAGGTCGCTGATCTGCACGTGCTTGCCACCGTCGATGTCGATGCTGGCGCCGTTGATGAAGCCGGCCTTGTCGGTCATCAGGAAGGCGGCCATCTCGGCCATCTCCTCGACCGTGCCGGCCCGGCCGGTGGGGATGCCCTCGACGGCACGCTGCAGGATCTCGGGCGGCATGCCCAGCACCTTGGGCGTGGCGATCAGGCCGGGCAGCAGCGTGTTGCAGGTCACGCCCTTGTGGCCGTACTCCGCCACCACCACGCGCATCAGCCCGAGCAGGCCCGCCTTGCTGGCGCAATAGGCCGACTGATAGCGCAGCCCGACCTGGGCCGCCTGCGAGGAGATGTTGACGAAGCGGCCCCAGCCGGACTCGGCCATCGCCGGTGCCGTGGCCTTGATCATGTGGAACGGGCCGCTGAGGTTCACACCCAGCTCCCAGGCCCATTTCGCCGGATCCATCTTGGCGATCGAGGCGATGTTGGCGACGATGCCGGCACCGTTGAGCACCGCGTCGACCTTGCCGAAGCGCTCGCGTACCGTCGCGACCGATCGCTCGACACTGGCCCAATCCGCGACGTCGCATGCCAGCGCCATCACACGCTTGTCGTCGTTGGCCGGTGGCGCGGCATCGATCGCTTGCTGCAGATCGAAGCGCGCGACACGCCAGCCCTCGTCGAGCAGCTTGCGCGTGAAGGCCACGCCCATGCCGCCGAAGGCACCGGTGACGATCGCGACCCGGTCGTGGCTCATGTCGGCGCCCTTACTGCGCGGTGATGCCGCCATCCATGACCAGCCCCGCGCCGGTCATGAAGCCCGCGTCGTCGGAGGCGAGGAACACGATGCCGTTGGCGATATCGAGCGGCAGGCCGAGGCGGCCCATCGGGTGGTAGTTCACCGAGGTCTGCCGCGCCGCCTCGACGTCGTTGGTGCCGAGATTCTTGGCGCGCGCCACGAAGGTCTGCGCGCCCATGTCGGTGTCGATGACGCCGGGATGGATCGAGTTCACGCGGATGCGGTAGCCCTTGCGCGCGAACTCCAGCGCCGTCGACTTGGTGAACAAGGTCACGCCGCCCTTGGTCATCGAGTACAGTGGATCGAGCTGCGAGCCCACCAGGCCGGCGATCGAGGCGAGATTGACGATCGCGCTGCCCTGCGGGCTGCTTTTGGCCCGCTCGCGCAGGGCGGGGATCGCCATCTTGGTGCCGAGGAACACGCCGGTGAGGTTGATGCCGCACAGGCGATGCCATTCGGCGAGCGTCGCCTCCTCGCTGCCCTTGCCGAGGAACATGCCGGCGTTGTTGACCAGGATGTCCAGTCCGCCGAAACGCTTCACTGTGGCGTCGATCGCCGCCTGCCATTCGGCCTCGCTGGTGACGTCGAGATGCACGTACAGCGCCTCGCCGCCGTCCTTCTCGATGGCGCGTGCGGTCTCGCGGCCCTTCTCGTCGAGGATGTCGCCGATCGCCACCCTGGCGCCGGCCTTGGCCATCAGCTTCGCGGTCTCCGCACCGATGCCGCGCGCCGCGCCCGACAGGAACGCGATCTTGCCGTCGAGTCTGTTCATCCCGGTTCCCTCCGCTTGCCGGAAGCGTAGCCCCAGAATCCGCCCAAGTCGCGCAATCCCGGCATGCTCGCCATGCCGGTGTTTCGCCGTGCGACGTGCTAGCGTGCGCGGCAATGAATACGGAGGAAGGCGGGCGCACGCGCGATCTCTTCGCGTCCCGCGATTTCATGCGGCTGTGGCTGGTCGGCGGCTTCGCCAACGCCATGCGTTGGCTGGAATTGCTGGCCGCCGCGCTCTTCGCCTATGAGGTCACGGGCTCGGGCCTTGCCGTCGCCGCCGTCGCGGCGGCGCGGCAATTGCCGCAGCTCCTGTTCGGCGCCCTGGCCGGTGCGGTATCGGAATCCGTCAACCGCAAGCGAATCCTGCTCGCGGCGCTGCTGATACCGGCGGCGATCTCGACCACGCTGGCGATCCTGGCCACGACCGGCCATCTCACGCTCTGGCAGGTGGTGCTGGGCGGCTTCCTCTCGGGCAGCATGTGGTCGACCGAAATGTCGACGCGTCGGCGCATGGTCGGTGAAGCCGCCGGCCCGACGCTGATCGTGCAGGCCGTCGCACTCGATTCCACCACGGGCGCGGCGACCCGCATGGTCGGCCCGCTGATGGGTGGCGCCGCCTTCGAGCTCCTGGGCATGCACGGCGCCTACACGATCTCCGCGGTGGTGCAGATCTGCTGCGCCTTCGTCGTCGCCTCGCTGGTCTACGGGCAGGAGGCGCGCCCGCTGGCGCTGCGACGCATCGCCACCGACATCGGCGATGGCCTGCGGTTTGCGCGGACCAACGGGGTGATCCTGCTGGTCTACGGGCTCACCATCGTCGTCAACGCCTTCGCCTTCTGCTACTCCGGCCTCGTCGCGCCGATCGGTCGCGGCGAGTTCGAGGTGTCGCCCACCCTCGTCGGGTTGCTCGCGGCGGCCGAGCCGATCGGCGCCCTGCTGGGCGGCGCGGCGCTGGCGTCGGGCCTTGTCCGCATGGATCGGCGCATGACGTTCATCGGCGGCTCGTCGCTGTTCTTCGTGGCGTTGATCGTGATGGCGCTGACGCCGTCCTATTGGCTGGCCGTGCTGGTGATGATCGGCGGCGGTTTCGGCACCGCCGGCTTCGCCAACATGCAGACCACGCTGATGCTGACCGAGGCGCCGCAGCACATGCGCTCGCGCCTGATGGGCATCGTCACCGTGTGCATCGGCACGGGGCCGCTGGGCGTGTTGTTGGCCGGCCTGCTCGCCGACGCGAGCAGCCCACGCCAGGCGGTCATGATCATGGCGCTGATCGGACTGGCGTTGACGCTCGTGCTGTCGGCGAAGCTGCGGACGCGTGGCGCATCGACACTGTCGT
>CAYNOF010000102.1:0-2154 GCA_964398335.1 uncultured Rhizobiaceae bacterium | reverse complement strand
TTCCTCGCGACGCCCGGGGCGACAGATCAGCTGCTCAATCCCACAGCGGCGGCAAAGGCGGCAGGCGCAGGGCCTCGGCCTGCCAGGTGAGCGGCAGGTTGCCCAGGCGGCGACTGATCTCCGTGGTGACGCGCTGCATCTCGCCGCGCGTGGCCTGCTCGGCGCGTTGGCCGCTGAGCAGCTCCAGCACCTCCTCGAGGCGGCTCTTCGGGGCAGGGAAGCGGCGGACGTGGACGTCGCGGGCGGCATCGATGCCGGCCTTGGCCTTGGCGAAGGCGATCGCCAGGGTCAGCCCGCCCAGCTCGTCGACCAGGCCGGCGGCCTTGGCGTCGGCGCCGGTGAAGACGCGGCCGCGCGCGGCGGCGTCGAGGCGCTTGTCGTCGAGCTTGCGGGCGTCGGCGACCTTGCGCGTGAAGTCGGCGTAGATGCGGTCGAGGATGCGGTCGACGGCCGCCTGCTGCTGCGGCGTGTACCCTAGGGTCGCCGAGTTCATCGCCGCGTTGGCGCCGGCGTTGAGCGTCTCGACCTTGATGTTCAGCGAATCGAGCAGGTCGCTGATCACGGGCTTCAGGCCAAAGACGCCGATCGAGCCGGTGATCGAGCCGCGCTGGGCGACGATGACGTCGGCGGGCAGGGCAGCGAGATAGCCGCCCGAGGCCGCGACGTCGCCGAACGAGACGATGACCGGCTTGCCCTTCTGCTTGGCGCGCTCGATGGCGCGGCGGATGGTGTCGGAGGCCGAGGGCGAGCCGCCCGGCGAATCGATGCGCACCACCAGCGCCTTGATGGTGCTGTCGGCGGCCGCCTCGTCGATCGCCTTGGCGATCTTGTCGGCGGCCGCGATGCGTCCGCCGGCCAGAGGCGAGGCGCCGTCGTCGCCCGACACGATGGCGCCCTCGACCATCACCAGCGCGATCGCCTCGCCGCTGCGGGAACGGACGCTGGAATCCTGCAGGTAGTCGGCGAACTCGTAGAGCGCATTCTTGCGGCCGGCGCGGCGCTCGATCTCGGCCATCACCTCGTCGCGATAGCCGACCTTGTCGACCAGCTGGGCCGACAGCGCGTCGGCCGGCGCCAGGGGCGCGCTGTCGATCAGCCGGCGCAGTTCCGCCGCCTGCAGATTGCGGGTGCGCGCGACGTCGTCGACCACCTGGCCGAACAGGCCGTCGATCAGCGCCTGCAGGTTCTCGCGATGCTGCGGCGTGAAGCCGGTCTCGAGGAAGGTGTTGGGCGCCGACTTGAACTCCATGCGGCGGCCGCCCTCGAAGCGCACGCCGATCTTGTCGAGGCCACCCTTCAGGAACGGCACCTGGGCGGCGATGCCGACGACGCCGAAATCGCCGGAGGGCTGCAGCCAGATCTGCTCGAAGGCGGTGGCGAGGTACCAGTTGCGCAAGCCGCCGGGGCCGACGTCGAAGCTCTCGGTGTAGACGACCGTGAACTTGCCGGCGGCGCGGAAGAAGGCGACGGCCTCGCGCAATTCCTGCACCGAGGCCATGCCGGGCCCGTCGCCGCCGACGACGGCGACCAGGCCGATGATTCGCTTGTCGGCGGCGGCGCGGCGCAGGGCATCGACGGTTTCGGCCAGGGTCGCGCCGCGGGGACCGAAGAGTCCGCCGCCGCCACCTTCCTCGCCGGGCAGATGGCGCCAGTCGAGCTTCAGCACCGTGCGCTCGCTCACGGTGGGGTGCGAACCGCCCATGACGCTGCCCAGCAGCAGCAGGCCGCCGACGCCGAGGATGGTGAAGAAGCCGATGACGGCCAGCAGGCCGACGAAGAACCGACGCATGGGAGAGGGACCTGGTTAGTGGGCGCCGTCGTCCTGAGCGCAGCGAAGGACCTTGCGGTGATGCGGACACTACACTGCAACCATGTGACCGCGATCCCGCGGGGGCCTCCGCCGCGCCGAGGACGACAGTCTGTTAGCGCCGCTCGGCGCGCGGGTCGAGGGCGTCCTGCAGCGCATCGCCCAGGAAGTTGAAAGCGATCACCGTCAGGAAGATCGCCAGGCCGGGCCAGACCGCCAGCAGCGGCGCGGTCCACACCAGTTCCTGCGCGCCGGTGAGCATGTTGCCCCAGCTCGCGTGCGGTGCCTGGATACCCAGCCCGAGGAAGCTCAGCACCGACTCGACCAGCACGATGCTGCCGATCGAC
>CAYNOF010000101.1:0-1183 GCA_964398335.1 uncultured Rhizobiaceae bacterium | reverse complement strand
CGCGCCGTCCGCGCTGACGCTGGCCGGCGGCCGCGCGACGATCGGTCGGCGCGACGGCAATTCCTGGGTCCTGCCCGATGCCTCGGCCGGTGTGTCGCGCGAGCACGCGGTGATCGAGGGCGCGCAGGGCGGCTGGCAGATCGTCGACAAGTCGGCCAACGGCACCTTCGTCAACGGCCAGAACGTCGGCAACGGCAACGCCTGGCCGCTCAGTTCAGGCGATTCGATTCGCATCGGCGGCTATGAGATCGCCGTCGAGATGGATGGCGGCCAGGGCGATTTCGCCGCGTCCAGCGGACCGCCGACCATCGGCAACGACTCCTTCGACCTCGGCGACCTCGCGCGGGCCGATTTCAACGCGCCGCGCGCCCAGCCGCGTGGCCCCTCGCCGCTCGATCCGCTCGCCGAGGAGCGCCCGCCGGAATTGCCTGCCAGCAACGATTTGTTCGGCGAGCTCGGCGACAATCGCGCGCCGCTGTCGCCCGGCGGCCAGATGGCCAATCCGTTCAACGCGCCCGAGCAATCCGGGCTCGGCGGCCCGGCTCCGGTAGGCTCGCCGTTCGACGCGCCGTCGCCCGGCGGCTCGCCCTTCGGCAGCCCGTCTCAGGACAATTGGGGTGGCCTGCCCGGCAACGCCGATCCGCTGGCGCCGCCCCAGCCGCCGCCGCAACGCTCGGCGTTCACCAACGCGCCGGATCCGCTGGCGGCGCTGCCCGACCCGTTCGATCAGCCGCCGCTGGCGCCCGACGACCGGCATGCGCCGATGCCGCAATCGCCCTTTGCGCTGACGCCGGTGGCGATGCCCAATCCGACGGGCCCCGGCCCGCAGCAGGCGCTGCCCACCGATTGGGATACCTCGACGCCGCGAGGCCTGAGCGGACCGCCGGCCGACCTCGATCCGATCGAAGCCGCGCTGGCCGGCCTTGCGCCCAAGACCGGCTCGTCCCAACCCGTCGCGCCCGATCCGGGCCTCGACCGCGCCTTCGGCGTGCAGCCGCAACCGCCCGCCAATCGGCCGCGTCCGCAGGCACCGACGCCCCGCCCCGCCCCGCCACCGCCGCCCCCGCAGCAGCGTCCCCCCGCGGCGCGGGCAACGCCGCCGGCCGCGCCGGCTGTCGACGACTGGGTGGATGCGCCAGCCCCGCCGCCCCTGGGGGACAGCCTGTTCGGCGATGCGAGCGCC
>CAYNOF010000100.1:0-3417 GCA_964398335.1 uncultured Rhizobiaceae bacterium | reverse complement strand
GGCAGCACCGCCACCGACAATTGCACGGCATGCGCGTCGTCGGCATCGAGCAGATCCTCGGCACCGGGCGCCGCCGGCCCGCCGCTCTCGCCCGTCAGCCGGTCGCCCTTGATGCGCTCGTAGAGCGTCACCGTCGCCGGGCCCGGCTTGGCGTCGAGCACACGCTTGAGCGTTTCCGTGGCGATCTGGAACTGGCGCAACGCCGAGGATTTGTCGCCGCGGCGCGCATACGACTCCATCACCGCGCGATGCGCTTCCTCGTGCGCCGGATCGATGGTCAGCACGGCGCGCGCGATCGATTCGGCGTCGGCGACGTCACCGGCGGCGAGCCGCTCGCGCAGCAGCGAGGCCATGGCATTGAGCGCCGTGTCGCGGCGGAAGGCGCGCTCCGAATACAGCCAGTCGTCGAAGGGGCCGCCGATCGAGCCGATATCGGCCAGCAGATCGCCGCCATAGAGGGCGATCACCTGGCGGCGCTCCTCCGGCGTACCGACGGCCAGGCGCTCCAGCTCGCGGGCGTCGATCCACACCTTGTCGAGGCGGATGTGCAGCGAGTCGCGGTCGACCTGCAGCGCCTCCTCGTCGCGGCCGCGGAAGGCGGCGCGCAACTCGGTGACGCTCTGGCGCAGGCTGCCACGCGCCTGCTCCTCCTGACGGTCGCTCCACAGCAGACCCGCCAGCTTTTCGCGCGTGGCCGAGCCACCCGGTGCGAGCGCCAGATACGCCACCATGCCGCGCGTCTTGCGCGCACGCGGCGTCACATCGGTACCGTCTGACGCAAGGAGGCGGCAGCCGCCAAGAAGGTTGATTTTCAGCATCCCCGAACACACTGCGGGACAGACAAAAGCCCGCCCCGTATTTCCAGCCTGACTAAGATATTATCACGGCTTGCGAAGAATTAACATCAATATAACGAACTAACGGGAAATTATCATTAGCTCTGATATATTGTTATTAACAGGCTGAAAAATATCAATAAATCCTCGTCAATGTCCACTGAAATTCCGTCCAATTTGCGAGCGGAATCAGCGCCTGATTGACCAAAGCCGGAAGCCGCGTTGCACAAACATCTGAGCGCAATTTGCATATTTTGATTTCACTGGCGTGACGCCGCGTCGGCATGACGTGGCGTCGGGCGACTCCCACGTCATGCCCGTCCGGGGCCGCCTTTGGTCAGGCAGCGGTGATGTACTCGCGCAACGCGTCGGCTTCGCGGCGCTGTTCCTCGAGCCGCAGCCGCACCACGTCGCCGATCGAGATCATGCCGCACAGCCGGCCCTGGCGGACCACCGGCAGATGGCGGAACCGGCGCTCCGTCATCGTCTCCATGATCTGCTCGATCGAGGCGTCGGGATCGCAGGTGACGACGCTGCTGGTCATCACCTCGGATACCTTGCGATGGAGCGCCTGGGCGCCCTCACGCGCCACCGCGTGCAGCACATCGCGCTCCGACAGGATGCCGGCAATAGCCTTGTCGGCGTCGAGCACCAGCACCGCGCCGATGCGACGGGCCGCCAAGGTGGCAATGGCGGCAGCGAGGCTGTCTTCCGGGGCGACCGAAACCACGCGGTCACCCTTGTAGGCGAGGATGTCGGAAACGAACATCGCGTCCCTCCCTTCGCTGGGCGCAGGGAGGTCGCGCACCGTCTCGGCGTTGACCCGGGACGCGTCGCGACCCCCGATGGCCAAAAGCCTGCGCCCGGCATCCGCATGCATCGGGCGTGGCGTATTGCCGGAAAGTGTCCGCCGATTGGCCGGGCGGCGCAAGAGCATGGTGTACGGACTCGCCAGTGAACGCGTTGAACCGGCGCAGGCTGCGTGCGATCCTGAAACTGTCATTGGGGGACGATCCGGCTCATGCGTCGCTTCCTGTTCGCGTCGCTGCTGGCGTTGATGCCGGTGGCGTTTCCGGCGATGGCCCAGGCCCCTTCCGCCGCGGCCAGCGCCGAACTGCAGGCCGCCTTCGAGCAGGTCATGGCCAACCCGGCCGACGTCGCGGCCAACATGCGCTACGGACGGGCCGCCGAAGCCGCGGGCCAGCCGCGCAAGGCGCTCGCGGCCTATGAGCGCGCCGCGGCGGCCGGCAACGCCGAGGCGCAAGCCGCGTACGCGCGCCTGAAGCTGGCGGTCGAACCGCCGACGACGCGCATCCTCGTCGGCTTCGGCGTGATGTTCGACAGCAATGCCGACTACCAGACGCGCCAGCTGAACTCCGGCACGCTGATCACCGAGCAGCTCGGCGGCGGCTACGACGTCAACGCCAATGCCAGCCTGCGCATCATCGACGAGCGCCTGATCGGCGACATCCGCTGGCGCAGCCGCGCGCAATTGTTCGGCGACTTCCACGTGCGCGGCCGCAACCGCGACGGCGACTACGGCGCGCTCGAGAGCGGCCCGATGTTCGCGGCCTGGAACGGCATCATGATCTCGCCGTCGATCGCCGGCGAGATCGGTCTGGCCGACTACAAGTACCTGTTCCACTCGCTGGGCCTGGCGATCACGGCGGAGTTCCCGAGCGGCTACCTCAAGCGCCTGCGCATGGGCGTCGCCCGCACGCGGTTCGAGCCGGCGCTGGCGCAGCGCAACGGCTACTCGGTCTCGGGCAAGGCCGAGTTCTCCGCGTCGGACATCGCCTTCAGGGGCGATGCCGCGCATCTGACGCCCTATGCCGTGCGCTATTGGGGCGCGGCCGCGACGGGCGAGGAGACCTACATCGAGACCGGCATGCGGCTCGCGTACATCGCGCCGCTGACAGGGCCGGCGCTGGGCTTCTCGGGCATCTTCCTGTCACCGGAATTCACCGTCAGCGGCCGCTGGTACGACGGCTTCGAGGCGGCAGCGCCGGTCAATCTCGGCGCGCGCCAGGACTACCGGCTGATCCCCGGCATCCGCCTTATTGGCTCCGAATTCCTCGGCAAGGCTATCACCACGTTCGTGTACTACGAGTACGACCGGCTGCGGTCGAACTATGTCGGCCACAGCCACGACAACCACCGTGCCGGCGTGCAGACGGTGGTGGAGTTCTAGAGATGCGCGTTTCCATCCTGATCGCCGCTCTCGCCTGCCTCGCCCTGCCTGCCGCGACGCACGCGCAGCAGGTCGACATCGGCGTGGCCTCCTCGGTCGTCAACCGCGTGCAGGGCTCGGTGGGTGCGCGCAGCCTGAAGACCGGCGATCGCGTCTTCCAGAACGAGAACATCGAGACCGGCGCGGATTCTCGCAGTCAGCTCTTGTTTCGCGACGAGACGGTGCTGAACGTCGGCCCCGATTCGCGCGTCACGCTCGATCGCTTCGTCTACGACCCGGCGCGCGGTGCTTCCGGCGCGGCGGTGTCGGTGACGCGCGGCGCGCTGCGCTTCATCTCCGGCAACATGCCCAGCCGGGCCTACGAGATCCGCACGCCCGCCGGCTCGATCG
>CAYNOF010000099.1:0-6989 GCA_964398335.1 uncultured Rhizobiaceae bacterium | reverse complement strand
ACCATGGTGCGCGACCTTGCCGAGCGCGATCGCGCGGCGCAGGTGATGTCGATCCTGATGGCCTCGGTCAGCATGGCGCCGATGCTGGCGCCGCTGATCGGCAGCGCCGTGATGGACGTGTTCGGCTGGCGCGCGATCTTCCTGACCCTGACCTCGTTCGGCGTGCTGGCGCTGTTCGCCGCCAGCTTCACGCTGAAGGAGACGCTGCGCCCCGAGCTGCGCGGCCCGCTGAACTTCGCCGGCATCGTGCGCCGCTTCGGCGAGCTCCTGAGCACGCGCACCTACATGGGCTACGCGCTCACCACCGGCTTCCTGTTCGGCGCGATGTTCTCCTACATCTCGGTTTCCTCCTTCGTGCTGATCGAGGTCTACAAGCTCTCGCCGACCACCTATTCGCTGATCTTCGGCGCCTCCGTGGTGGCCATGACCATCGGCGCCACGGTCAACAGCCGGCTCACCCGCCGTCTCGGGGCGGATGTCATGCTGCGCCGCGCCTGCTGGCTGCCGGCGGTCGCCGGCGTGGCGCTGATTGGCTATGGCATCGTCGAATCGCAGACGCGTCTCCTGGGCTGGTACCCGATCCCGTTCCTGTCGATGTGCATGATCGCCTCGATGTCGTTCGTGGCGCCCAACTCGACGGCCTGCGCGCTGCATCGCTATCCGCACATGGCCGGCGCCGCCGCCTCGCTGCTGGGCGTGGTGCAGTTCGGCTGCGGCTCGATCTTCGGCGCGCTGGTCGGCTTGCTGATGGACGGCAGCGTGCTGCCGATGACCTTGTTCATGGGCGCGGGCGGCCTGCTCTGCTTCGCCGCGCACCGGTTGCTCGTGCGCGAGTGAGCGCGTGATACTCCCGGGACCGCCCGGGAGCATCGCATGATCTTCTCCATCCTCGCCCGCTGCCCGCAGACGCGGATGCTGGGCATCGCCACCGCGACACGCTCCTTCGCGGTCGGCAGTCGCGTGCCCTTTGCCGCGGCACGGCTGGGCGTGGTCGCGATCATGGCCAAGGCCGACGCGCGGCTGGGCCATTTCGCCCTGAGCCGGCTCGCCGCCGGCTGCAAGGCGCAGGCGACGCTCGATGCCGTGGTGCGCAACGATTCGTGGCCGGAATACCGCCAGCTCGCGGTGATCGACGACGACGGCGCCATCGCCGTGCGCACCGGCAGCGAGGCCGTCGCCTGGGCCGGCCACGACGTCAGCGACAACCTGGTCGTGCTGGGCAACGTGCTGCCCGGCCGCCAGACCATCGACGCCATGAAGGCGCGCTTCCTCGCCACCGCCGATCGGCCCTTCGAGGATCGCCTGCTGCTGGCACTGGAAGCCGGCCGCGACGCCGGTGGCCAGATCGGCGGACAGGTTTCGGCCGCGATCCTCGTCCACGACCAGGACCGCTTCGCGCGCATCGATTTGCGCGTCGACCAGCATGACGAGCCGGTGGGCGAGTTGCGCCGCGTCTTCGAGGCCTATCGGCCCTACATCCCCTACTACGTGCAGCGCCAGCGCGATCCGCGCGTGCCGCCGTGGCACGAATGGACGCCGTAGACGTTCAGCGCAGCGCCATCCACAGCAGCGCGCAGCCGGCGATCAGCATCACGCCATCGATCAGCAGGCGGAACGCGTCCGGCTTCATGTCGCGCACGAAGCGGCGGGCGATGAACGGGCCAGCCATCAGCGAGGCGCCGACGATCAGGCCATTGGCGAGCGCTTCCAGCGGCAGCGCCCCGGAGGCGCGGAAGGTCGCGACCTTGCTGAGGTACATGAAGATCGAGGTCGCGGCCTCGGTGGCGATGAAGGCGCCCTTCACCAGGCCATAGGCCGAGAACGCCGCGACGCTGAGCGGACCGGTCGAGGCGACGATGCCGGTGAGGAAGCCGATCACCGCGCCGATGAAGGCGAGGTGCCAGAGGCCAAGCGTCACCTGGCGCGCCGCCAGCCAGCGGCGGCCCGGGATCATCAGGATGAAGAAGGCGCCCAGCGCGGCATCGACGACCTGCGCCGGCAGCACCAGCAAGGTGCGCGCGCCCAGCGCCGCGGCGGGCGCGGCGGCCAGCGAATAGGCGGCGGTGGCCTTCCACTGGATCTCGCGCCACCACGCCAGGATCTTGCCGGCGTTCGACATGGTCGCGGCGATGGCCATGATCGGGATGGTCTGCTGCGGGCCGTATTGCGCCACCAGGATCGGGATCAGGAAGATCGAGGCGCCGGTGCCGACGATGCCGCTCAGCGTGCCGGCGAACAGGCCGACCGCCAGCACCAGCAGCAGCTGGAGCGTACCGCCCACCGATTCAGCGCCTCAGGTCGATCATCTCGACCACGCCCTGATCCGTGCCCACCGCCAGGCTCCAGCCGCCCGGCGACCATGCGAGCGCGCTGACCTGCCCGTCGCCGGCCAGCTTGATCACCGCGCTGCGCCGCGTCTTGCTGTCGCCGAGCTGCACCTCGCCGGTGTCGAAGCCGGCGGCGATGAAGGAATCGGCGGGATGGCCTGATATCGCCGTCATGATGCCGGCGCCCTCGTCGCCGAACTGCACCGGCGGCTTGCCTTCCGGACCCTTGCCGGCGAAAGGCCAGCCGGTGAACAGGCTGGTCGCGGTGCCGAAGAGAAAGCGCGCGTCGTGCGACCAGGCGAGCTGCTTCACCTTCACCGGGTAGCCCGACATCTGCATGTCCTTGCCGGTGGCCAGGCGCCAGACATGCAGCGCGTTGTCCTGCGTGCCGGTCGCGATGAACTTGGAGTCCGGGCTGTAGCGTACGGCGACGTGCGAGCCCTTCCACGGCAGGGTGCGCGGCGCGGCATCGGCCGGCTTCAGCACATGGATGGTGACGCCGCCGTAATGCGCCGCCACCAGGCGCGAGCCGTCGGGGCTGAAATCGATGTCGGACACCGTGCTGGGATGCGGCCCCAGCACGCGACGGCCGGCCGGGCCGTGCACCACGACCTCCTTGCCGGCGACGACGGCGAAGGTGCCGGTCTTGGCATGCGCCGCCAGACGTTCGAGCCAACGCCCCCTGAAGGTCTCGATCTCCTGCTCCGCCTCGCCATGGCGCAGCAGGCGGCCGTCGTCGCCGCCGCTGATGAAGCCGTCGCCCGCCGGATCGGCGACGATCGCCAGCGCCACGCCCTTGTGCGCCGGCTCCGGCGCCGCGGGCGCTGCGTCGCTCGTCGCGTCGATGCGCCAGACACGACCGTCGCCGCTTGCCACACCCAGCGCGCGACCGCTCCGGTCGTAGGCCAGGCCGCTGACCCAGGCGCCGGTCTCGACGCGCCGGCGCGGCGGCAGTTGCTGCGCGAAGCCCGGTGAACTCATCGCGTGGCGCAGGCCGCGAAGCCACGCCGGAGCTGCTCGGCGTCGAGCTTGCGGCCGATGAAGACCAGCTTGCTCGTACGCTTCTCGCCCTCTTTCCAGGGATTGCCCCAGTCGCCGTCCATCATCATGTGCACGCCCTGGAACACGTACTTCTTGGACGCCCCGGCGATATCGAGGATGCCCTTGCTGCGAAAGATCTCGGTGCCGAACTCGCGCAGGATGGTCGAGATCCAGCGCTGGAACTTCTGGTCGTCGATCGGCTTGTCGCTGGTCAGCGACACGCTGCCGATGCTCTCAAGATGACCGTGGTCATGATCATGGTGGTGATGATGATCGTGCGTGGGATCATCGCAATGCTCGTGATCATGGTCGTGGAGGTGATCATGGCCGGCCTCGAGGAAATCCGGCTCGATCTCGAGGATGCGCTTCAGGTCGAAGGCGTGGCGGTCGAGGATTTCGGCCAGCGCCACCGCGCTCTTCTGCGTCCGATGCAGCCTGGCGTAGGGATTGATCTGTCGCAGCCGGGCCTCGACCTTGGCCAGTTCCTCTGGCGTCACCAGGTCAGTCTTGTTCAACAGGATCACGTCGGCGAAAGCCGCCTGCTCGCGCGCCTCGACGCCGTCGTCGACGTGCAGCAGGAAATGGCGGGCATCGATCACGGTGACGATCGCGTCCAGCCGGGTGCGGCTGCGCACCTCGTCGTCCTGGAAGAAGGTCTGCGCCACCGGTCCGGGATCGGCCAGCCCGGTGGTCTCGACGATGATGCCGTCGAGCGTGCCGGGCCGCTTCATCAGCCCGCCGATGACGCGGATCAAATCGCCGCGCACGGTGCAGCAGATGCAGCCGTTGTTCATCTCGAAGATCTCTTCGTCGGTGTCGACGACGATGTCGTTGTCGATGCCCAGCTCGCCGAACTCGTTGATCACCACGGCGTACTTGCGGCCGTGATTCTCCGTGAGAATCCGGTTGAGCAGGGTGGTCTTGCCGGCGCCGAGATAGCCGGTCAGCACGGTGACGGGGACTTGGGACATCGCGAACACTCCGCTGGCGCGGCCCACGCAATAGCGCCGGTCCGGCGTCCCGTCCAGCTTTGGCCTCCCGAACCCCTTTCGCCGCCAAGGGGGATTCAGGGTAAACTGGGGTGTTGGGGGGAAGGGGTCACCGCGGCCAGGGCATGGACAGCAATCTCTTCAAGTATGTCTGGCGCCACAGCAGGGCCGAGCAGCTCATCATCATCGGGCTGGTCGTGCTGGCGCAGGTCTTCTACTTCGCCTCGCTGAACATCCCCAAGACCATCGTCAACGAAGGTATCGAGGGCAAGTCGTTCAAGGGTTCCGCCGCCGTCAAGACCCTGCCCTTCCTGCGCATCGACCTGCCCGTCCCGTCCTTCCTCGCCGATACCGGCCACATCCGGATCTTCGACGGCTTCCACCTGGCGCAATGGCCCTATCTGGTGGGCATGAGCTGCCTGTTCCTGGTGATGGTCACCATCAACGGGCTGTTCAAGAAATCCATCAACACCCAGAAGGGCCGCATGGGCGAGCGCATGCTGCGCCGCCTGCGCTACGAGCTCTACGACCGCATCCTGCTCTTCCCGCCCTCGCATTTCCGCAAGGTCAAGCAGGCCGAGCTGGCGGGCATGATCAACAACGAGATCGAGCCGCTGGGCGGCTTCATCGGCGACGCCTATGTGCAGCCCGCCTTCCTGGGCGGCCAGGCGCTCACCGCGCTGCTGTTCATCATGCTCCAGAACATCTTCCTCGGCGTGATCGTGGTCGCCGTGCTGGCGGTGCAGGCCTTCGTCATCCCCCGGCTGCGGCGCAAGATCATCGCGCTGGGCAAGCAGCGCCAGATCACCGCCCGGCAGTTCTCGGGCCGCGTCGCCGAGACGGTCGACGGCCACCAGGAAGTGCACATCCACGCCGCCTCGAACTACGAGCGCGCCGACATCGTGGGCCGGCTCGGCCGCATCTTCCACATCCGCTTCGAGCTCTATCAGCGCAAGTTCACCGCCAAGTTCCTCAACAACCTGCTGGCCCAGATGACGCCGTTCCTGATCTACCTGATCGGCGGCTATTTCGTGCTGTTCGGCGACATGCAGGTCGGCGCGGTCGTAGGCGTGCTGCTGGCCTACAAGGACCTGCCCGGCCCGGTGAAGGAGCTGATCGACTGGGACCAGCAGCGCCAGGACATGCAGCAGCGCTACGAGCAGGTGATCGAGCAGTTCGAGCCCGAGGGCATGCTGCCGCCCGAGCTGCAGGCGATCCCCGACGCCGCTGCTCCGGCGTTCACCGGCGACGTGAAGCTGAACGGCGTGGTGGTGGCCGAGGAAGGCGGCGCGCGGGCGCTCGATGCCGTCACGCTGAGCTTCCCCCTCGATCGCAAGGTGGCGGTGGTCGGTGGCGCCGGCGGCGGCAAGGAGGTGCTGGCCCAGGTCGTGGCCAGGGTCGTCCAGCCCACCGGTGGCGGGATTGTGATCGGCGAAAACAACCTCGCGGGCCTGCCCGAAGCGACCACCGGTGCGCGGCTGTCGTATGTCGGCCAGGACGTCTACCTGCTGCCGGTGACGATCCGCGACAACATCCTCTACGGCCTGAAGTTCAGGCCGCGCGGGCCGGCACGGTACGATGGCGACGCCTTGCGCCGTCGCGAGACCGAGGAGCGCGAGGCCAGGCGTGCCGGCAACCCCGTGCTCGACGTCGCGGCCGACTGGGTCGACTACGAGGCGGCCGGCGCCGCCGGGCCGCACGACGTCGACCAGCGCATCATCGATGCCCTGCGCGTCGTCGAGCTCGATGCCGACGTCTACCGCTATGGCCTGCGCGGCACGATCGACCCGGCCGAGCGGTCGGCGGTGGCCGCCTCGGTGCTGAACGCGCGCGCCGAGCTGCACAGCCGCCTCACCGATCCGAGCCTCGCCGGGCTGGTCGAGCCGTTCGACCGCGGCCGCTACAACCGCAACATGTCGGTGGCCGAGAACGTGCTGTTCGGCACGCCGGTGGGCCGCACCTTCGATCCGGAGAACATCACCGCCAATCCCTACATGCGCCGCGTGCTCAACGAGCTGGAGCTCGCCACCCCGCTGGCCGAGATGGGCGTCGAGATCGCCCGCACCATGGTCGAGCTGTTCGCCGACCTGCCCGCCGGCCACCCTTTCTTCGAGCAGTTCAGCTTCATCACCGCCGAGGAGCTGCCGGAGTTCCGCGCCCTGATCACCCGGCTCAGCGGCCGCACGGTCGCCGACCTGTCGCGCGAGGAGCGCGCGCGCCTGCGGGCCCTGCCCTTCCGCTACATCGAGGCACGCCATCGCCTGGGCCTGATCGACGAGGCGATGGAGCAGCGCCTGCTGGCCGCGCGCCACGCCTTCGCCGAGGGCCTGCCGCCGGAATACGCCACCGACATCGAGTTCTACGATGCCGCGCGCTACAACGGCGCCGCCACCCTGCAGGACAACATCCTGTTCGGCCGCCTGGTCTATGGCCAGGCGCAGGGCGCCGACCGCATCGGCGACCTGATCACCGAGGTGCTCGACGGGCTGCAGCTGCGCAGCGCGGTGATCGAGGTCGGGCTCGACGACAATGTCGGCGTGGCCGGCAAGCGCCTGTCGGCGGGCCAGCGCCAGAAGGTCGGCATCGCCCGCGCCCTGATCAAGCAGCCCGACCTGCTGGTGCTCAACGAGCC
>CAYNOF010000098.1:0-2357 GCA_964398335.1 uncultured Rhizobiaceae bacterium | reverse complement strand
GCAGGATCTCAAGGCGGAGATCCTGCGCGCCGTCGAACGGAAGATGTGCGATGGACATAGGCGGGCACCATCCTCGCATCGCCTCGTTACGGCGACAAGGCTGTGGGGTACCCCAACGAAAACGGGCGGCCCGCGGGCCGCCCGTCCGATCGAACAAGGCAGGTCAGGCGGTCACAGGCCGCCGTTCACCACCAGGCACTGGCCGCTGACATAGTCGCTGTCGGGGCTGCAGAAGAGGTAGACCGAGCCGGCCGCCTCTTCCGGCAGGCCGCCGCGGCCCAGGGGGATCATCTGGTTCATGGCGGCGATCCGGCCGCCCTGCACGCCGACCTTCACCTGGCGGCCCTGCACCTCGATGGTGCCGTCCTCGCCCGCGGTCAGCGGCTTGGTCAGGCGCGTCTGGATGTAGCCGAAGGCCACGGCGTTGACCGTGACGTCGTAGCGGCCGAACTCCTTGGCCAGCGTCTTGGTCAGGCCGATGATGCCCGCCTTGCCGGCCGAGTAGTTCGACTGGCCGGCATTGCCGTTGACGCCCGAGGTCGAGGAGATGTTCACGACCTTGCGCACGATGCGCTTGCCCTCGGAGCGCTCCTTGTCGACGGCGGTGCGGAAATGCTGCTGGAAGGCGCGCAGCACGCGGAACGGCGCCGTCAGGTGCACGTCGAGGATGGCGTACCACTGCTCGTCGGTCATCTTCTGGATGACGTTGTCCCAGGTGTAGCCGGCGTTGTTCACGACGATGTGGCAGTCGCCTAAGGCGTCGACCGCGGTCTTGACGATGCGGTCGCCGAAATCCTTGGCCGTGACGTCGCCGTTGCAGGCGACGGCCTTGCCGCCCATCTTCTCGATCAGCGCCACGGTCTCCTTGGCGGGCGCCTCGTCGAGATCGTTGACCACGACCTTGGCGCCGTCGCGCACCAGGCGCAGCGCGATCTCGCGGCCGATGCCGCGGCCCGAACCGGTGACGATGGCCACGCGGCCGTCAACCTGACCCATATGTCTCTTCCTTCTCTCTCGTAGACGATCAGGCCAGCGCCACGGTGGCGTGGCCCTGCAGCGTGTCCTGGCCGTTCTGGTTGGTGCACTTGACCTCGAGGTCGACCAGCTTCTCGCCATTGGCCTCGCGCTTGCCGGTGACCTTGCCGGTCACGGTGATGACGTCGCCCACCCAGGTGATCGAGGTGAAGCGCGTGCCCAGGCCGCGCAGCTGCTTCTGCGGCACCCAGCCGGTGACGACGCGGCCGAGGAAGGCCATCGACAGCATGCCGTGGGCGAAGACGTCCTTGAAGCCGAACTTCTTGGCGAAGTCGATGTCGACATGGATCGGGTTGTGGTCGCCCGAGCCGCCGCAATAGAGGGCGAGCTGGTGGCGGCTGATCGGCGGCAGGACGATCTTCGGAATCTCGTCGCCCACCTTCACGTCGGCGAATTTCGGCGCGTTTGCCATCGTCCCCTCCTCAAGCCTTGGCCGCGTTCGGATTGCGCACGACGGTGACGCTGCGCGCCTTGGCGACGTCCTTGCCCGTCGCCTCGTCCTTCAGCGAGGTCTCCGACACCACGAACCACAGGGCGCCGCCCTTCTTGTCGTAGATGTCCATCACCTGGCTCTGGCAGGTGATGCGGTCGCCGACATGCACCGGCGCCAGATAATCGTAGTGCTGCTCGCCGTGCAGGATCAGGCCGATATCGACGTTGAGCAGGCGCAGCAGCCCGCCCTTGTCGGGATCGTCGTTGGTGATGGCGGTCAGGAAGGTCGGCGGCGCCGGAATCGCGCGGTAGCCGGCGGCCTTGGCGGCCTTCTCGTCGCTGTAGATCGGGTTGTCTTCGCCGATGGCCTTGCAGAACAGCCGGATCTTGCCGGCCTCGACCGTGGTGGTGAAGGCGTTGAACTTGTGGCCGATATGTTTCTTGTCGAGCATGCCTCGCGTCCCCTCCTCAAAAAGAAAACCACAGAGGCACCTCGGTACCTCTGTGGTTCGTCTTGCCTTGCTGCCTACTCGTAGCGGCCGACGATGGCGATCGACGAGACGTTCTCGCGCGGCGCGCCGCCCAGGTTGTGCGTCATGCCGACCTTCGGATCCTTGAGCTGGCGCGCGCCGGCGCGGCCCTGGAACTGCAGGTACATCTCGTAGAGCATGCGCAGGCCCGAGGCGCCGATCGGGTGGCCGAAGCACTTCAGGCCGCCGTCGATCTGGCAGGGGATCTTGCCGTCGGCATCGTAGAAGCCGTCGAGCACGTCCTTCCAGCCCTTGCCGGTCTCGGAGATGTGCAGGTCTTCCATGGTCACCAGCTCGGTGACCGAGAAGCAGTCGTGCACCTCGAACATCGAGACTTCCTTGCGCGGATCCTTGATGCCG
>CAYNOF010000097.1:0-3833 GCA_964398335.1 uncultured Rhizobiaceae bacterium | reverse complement strand
GTCGATGGGCGCGCGCATCGAGCCGCTGCGCCAGGCCTGCGAAACCGCGGTGCGGGCCATTCCCGGCATCCAGAGCGTCACGGCGGTGATGACCGCCGAGCGCCCGGCCCCGCGCGCGCCGGCGCCGCATCACCATGCCGGCCAGCGCGCCGGCCGTGCCGCTCCAGGCGGCGACGCCCAGGCCGCGCTGCTGGCGCCGGGCGTCAAGCACATCGTCGCCGTCGCCTCGGGCAAGGGCGGCGTCGGCAAGTCGACCACCGCCGTCAACCTGGCGCTCGGCCTCGTCGCCCTGGGCCACAAGGTCGGTCTGCTCGATGCCGACATCTACGGCCCCTCGATGCCGCGCATGCTGAAGGTGACCGAGAAGCCGACCCCCAAGGAAGGCGGCCGCGTGCTCTCGCCGATCGAGCGGTACGGCCTGAAGACCATGTCGATCGGCTACCTGGTGGCCGAGGACACGCCGATGATCTGGCGCGGGCCGATGGTGCAGAGCGCGCTGGAGCAGATGCTGCGCGACGTCGACTGGGGCGAGCTCGACGTGATGATCGTCGACATGCCGCCGGGCACCGGCGATGCCCAGCTCACCATGGCGCAGAAGGTCAAGCTGGCCGGCGCGGTGATCGTGTCCACGCCGCAGGACATCGCCCTGATCGACGCCCGCAAGGGCCTCAACATGTTCCGCAAGACCGCCGTGCCGGTGCTCGGCTTCGTCGAGAACATGAGCTTCTTCCTCTGCCCGCATTGCGGCGAGCGCTCGGAGATCTTCGGCCACGGCGGCGCGCGGCACGAGGCGGAGAAGCTCGGCGTGCCGTTCCTCGGCGAGGTGCCGCTGCATCTCGACATCCGCACCCATTCCGACGACGGCGATCCCATCGTCGCCGCCAAGCCCGACAGCGAGCACGCCCGCATCTACCGCGACATCGCCCAGCGCGTCTGGGCGGCGCTGGAGGGCGGCGAGCAGAGCCGTCCGGCGCCGCGCATCGTGATCCGGTAAAGCAGGCGCTCCTGTCGTCCCGAGCGCCGCGAGGGATGACAGCCCGTGGCTGCAGGTTTGGCCAAAGAGCGTCGCCCGCCATTTCCGCCCCACCGGTTGCGCGTTGCTATGGTTGGACATGGTTGGCGGGGTCTGCATGCGGGGCGATCGGTCTCGCCGGCAGGGTGGCGTCGACGATGTGCTGCGCCTCGACGAGCGCCGGCTCGGGCCGCCGATTCTCTTGCTTGCTATGGTCGAGCTGGCGACGCAGGTCCATGCCATGCCGCTCCGGCAGCGCGCGCGGCGCCTCCTCAACCCGCCGCTGCTCTTCTTCTCCATGGTTGAGCGAGCGCTCGTAGGCCGCGGAGCGGTCCTCCGCCGTCAGCGCGCCGGGCTGCCTGGTGAGTGCGGCCAGCGCCTGCAGCTTGCCCAGCTTCAGGGTCACCTGCCGATCCCCCGTTTCCATGGTTTGCGATCTTCAGCTCGACAGTCGCCGATGCCGGCATAGGCGATCTTGGCGTATTCCTGGGCCAGGCGCTCGACGCCGACCTCCGATCCAGGGATCGCTCAGCAACCTGGAGGCGCTGGGCTGGGGCCCGCGCGGCGAATGGCCGGCGCGGACATGGGCCTGGGTGGCGCTGCCATCCTCGAGGTACTCCGCGACGAAGCGCTCGTGACGGGGCGAGAGAGGTGTGGTGTCGGCTTTGCTCATGCCGACAGGGTACGCGCGAGGCCGCGGAACCCGTATTTCCGCCTCTAGGAATGTCGCGAACAGCCATCGGATGCCGACGGCACAGGCTTTCCCTTCTCCCCGCCTGCGCGGGGAGAAGGAAGAAGGACTAGCCGCGCTTGCGCCTGGCCGCCTTGCGGCGGCGTTCCAGGCGGCTCTTGGCCTGGGCCTTGCGCGCCTGGTCGCGCATGCGGTCGCGCCTCTTCGCCGGCAGCTTCTTGCGCTCCGGCTTCTTCTTCGCCGGCGGCTCGGCCTTGCCGATCATGCCGTGCACGCCGATCATCGAGCCGGCGATGGTCTCCAGCGCCAGGAAGCGGCGCTCCTCGACCCAGCCCGGCAGCTGCAGGTGCAGCGCCAGGTCGCGGCGGAAGCCGAACGGGTTGTAGTACTCGGGATCGCCGACCAGGATGATGCGCGCGATGCCGAGCTCGCGGCAGCGCGCCAGGGCATGCCACATCAGCGCCTTGCCGAAGCCCAGGCCGCGCAGTTCCGGCGACACGGCAAGCGGCCCCAGCAGCACCGCCGGCCACTGCCCGTTGATCAGGATCGGCCAGAACCGCAGGCTGGCCACCAGGCGGCCCTTGTCGTCGACCGCGACGGTGCACAGCTCGCGGATCGGTTTGACGTTCTCGCGCAGCTTGTAGACGGTCTTCTGCATGCGATCGGGGCCGAACGAGGCGGCGACCAGCTTCTCGACCGCGGCGGCGTGACGCTTGCGCTCCGGCAGGATGCGCATGGGTTTGTGCGGCGTGTCGATCATCGGGCGGCTCCGCGCGGCGGTTCGTCTCGGGCGGGTTTATGGCAGCGCGCGGATCGCATCGCTATGGTGATCGGCGAGAGCGATGTTCCAGACCCTGACGCGCCCCACCCGGCTCCTGCTGTCGATCGCGCTCCTGCTGGCGTTCGCGGTCGGCCTGACCATGGCCATCCTCGTGGTCATCGATGCCTGCGACGGCCGGCTGATCTCCTGGCTCGACGACGCCTACATCCACATGGCGATCGCGCGCACGCTGGCCGAGCACAGCGTCTACGGCCTGACGCCGGGCGGCTTCACGCCGGCATCGTCCTCGCCGCTCTGGGTGATGCTGCTGAGCATGGCCTACACCCTGTTCGGCGCCGGCGAGACCATCGCCTTCGCGCTCAACATCCTGGCCGCCATCGGCCTGCTGCTGATCGCCGCCGAGCAGCTGTCGCGGCCGGCCGACAGCGCGGTGAACCTCGCCAACGCCGCGCGCGGCACGCGCTGGCAGACCGTGGGCGGCGCCTGGCGCGTCGGCTGGGCGGCCGCCGGCGGCATCACGCTGCTGCTGGCGGCGGCACCGGTCACCCTGGTGCTGGGCGCGATGGAGCACGTGGCGCATGCGGCGCTGATGCTGATCGCCGTCGACGCCGTGGCGCGCCGCCTGTCGGACTCCGACGAGCTTGCCAGCAACCTCGTGCTCTATCTCACGCTCTTCGCCCTGCCGCTGGTGCGCTACGAAAGCCTGTGGCTGGGCGCGCTCGCGGTGCTGGGCGGGCTTGCCACGCGGCAATGGCTGTTCGCGCTGGGTGCCCTGGTCGTCACCATCGTCGGCCCCTACCTCTTCGGCGCGGTCTCGATCAGCGAGGGCTGGTGGATGCTGCCGACGCCGATCCTGGTGAAGGCCGGGGTTGGCGACATGCTGGCGCAAGGCTCGGCCTGGGCCTTCGCCAAGTTCCTGCTGTGGTATCCGCTGAAGCGGCTGATCGTCTACGTGCCGCTGCTGGCCGCGCTGATGGTGGTCTCCGCCGCCCTTCTGCTGTGGACGCTGGCGCGCGACCGCGAGAACCTCAGGCGCGCCTGGTGGATCGCGCTGGCGCTGTCGCTCGCCGGCGCCTGGATCCACGCCACCTTCGGCCAGTTCGGCTGGGGCGGCCGCTACGAGGCCTATCTGCTGGCGCTGTTCGCGGTGTACCTGCCGGTGGCGCTGGCCCATCTCGAGCCGCCGCGCGCCCTCGGCCGGCGGGTCATGGTCGCGGCGCTGGCCGCCGCCACGGTCATGGCCGGCCTGATCGCCGATCGCGGCGTGGTCATGCATCGCGGCCTCGGGCCCGCCGCCGCCACCGTGTGGCAGCGCGATTTCTGGCCGGCGGAGTTCGTCGACGCCACCG
>CAYNOF010000096.1:0-2730 GCA_964398335.1 uncultured Rhizobiaceae bacterium | reverse complement strand
GCTCGAATCCCTCTTCAACACCCGTCACGGCACCTACGTCCTTCGCGTCAAGGGCAACTCCATGATCGATGACCACATCGCCGATGGCGACTATGTCATCATCGAACGCCGCGAATCCGCCAAAGATGGCGAAACCGTCGTCGCCCTCCTGGACGACGGCCAGGCCACGCTCAAGCGCTTCTACAAGGAACGCGGCCTGTTGAAGGATTGAGGGCTGACAGGGTGGCCGCTCAGCGGAACTCGTATTGCTCGACCAGCCACGGCTCGTGCTTGGCCGCGTCGACCCATTCGGCCATCGCCGGGTGCTTCATCACGTTGTCACAGTAGGTCTTCGCCTCGTCGTCGAGCGACACGGCGTAGGTGCGGAAGCGCGTCACGACGGGCGCGAACATCGCATCGGCCACGGTGAAGGGCCCGAAGAGGAAACCGTCGTCGCGCGTCGCCGAGCCGGCGAAGCGCTTGCGGCAGTCGAGCCAGATGGCGACGACGCGCTGCACCTGCGTCATCACCTCGGGCGTGCGGCCGTGCCCGGGAAACGAGCCGCGGATGTTCATCGGCATCTCGCGACGCAGATCGGGAAAGCCCGAATGCATTTCCGCAGACACCGAGCGCGCAACCGCGCGCGCGGCCTGCGGCTCGGGCCACAGGCCCGCGGCGGGATTGAGCTCGTGCAGATACTCTGCGATTGCCAGTGAGTCCCAGATCGTCAGTCCCTTGTGGACCAGCGCCGGCAGCAGGCCCGACGACGAATAGCGCGCGATCTCCGCTTTCGTTTCCGGCGCGTAAAGACGTATCAGTGTCTCGTCGAACTCGATGCCGGCGATCTTGCAGATCAGCCAGCCGCGCAGCGACCACGACGAGTAGTTCCTGTTGCCGAACACGAGATTGAACTCGGCCATGTTGTCCTCACCCCATCGTCGCCATACACACACATCGGCGTTGCAAGCCACACCGATTCGCGACCATGCTGCGCGCTTCGCGTCGGGACTATAGCAGAAGCCGGGGGATCGGGTTGTGACGCTTCCGTTCATCGATCGCGCACCGGCGGCGGTGCCGGTTGCCGTCGTCGCGCCGTCCGACTGGGCGGCATGGTTCAAGCGTCAGCCGGCCAAGGCACGCACCTGGCTGCAGGCCGCGTCGATCGCCGGCAAGGCCGGCGACTTCGCCATGGTGCCCGACGGCGACGGCAAGCCGTCGATGGCCGTCGTCGTGCGCTCGGCCAGGCCGACGATGTGGGATTACGGCGCGCTCGCCACGCGCCTGCCGCCCGGCGACTACGCGCTGGTCGGCGAAAGCGCGCCGATCTCGGTCACCGATGCGGCGATCGCCTTCGCCCTGGGCTCGTGGCGTTTCTCGCGCTATCGCAAATCGACGAAGGAGGCGCCGCGCCTGGTATGGCCCTCGAAATGCGATCGCGCCGAGGTCGAGCGCGTCGCCGAGTCGATGTTCCTGGCGCGCGACCTGATCACCACGCCGGCCAACGACATGGGACCGGCCGAGCTCGCGCTGGCGGCGCGCGCAGTGGCGCGCAAGCACCGCGCGCGCTTCACCGTGACCGTCGGCAACGAGCTGCAGCGCCGCAACTATCCGGTGATCCACGCCGTGGGCCGCGCCTCGACCCGCGCGCCGCGCCTGATCGACATCGTCTGGGGTCGGCCCAACGCGCCCAAGGTGACGCTGATCGGCAAGGGCGTGTGCTTCGATTCCGGCGGGCTGGACCTGAAGCCCGCCTCGGGCATGCTCAACATGAAGAAGGACATGGGTGGCGCGGCGACCGTGCTGGCCGTGGCCTCGATGGTGATGGCGGCCAAGCTCAATGTGCGGCTGCGTGTGCTGATCCCGGCGGTCGAGAACAGCGTCTCGGGCAACGCCTTCCGGCCGATGGACATCATCACCTCGCGCAAGGGCACGACGGTGGAGATCGGCAACACCGACGCCGAAGGCCGTCTGATCCTGTGCGACGCGCTGACCGAAGCGGTGCGCGAGGAGCCGGCGCTGGTGGTCGACGTCGCCACGCTCACCGGCGCTGCGCGCGTGGCGCTGGGCCCCGACCTGCCGGCGCTGTTCTGCAACGACGACGCCACCGCCGAAGCGCTGCTCAAGAGCGGCCGCGAGCGCGAGGACCAGCTGTGGCGCATGCCGCTGTGGCGCGGCTATCGCCGCTTCCTCGACAGCAAGATCGCCGACATCAACAACGCCGGCCAGACGCCGTTCGGCGGCGCCATCACCGCGGCGCTGTTCCTGCAGGAATTCGTGCCCGACAGCGTGCCGTGGATGCACATCGACACCATGGCCTGGAACCAGGGCCAGCCCGGCCGCCCCGAAGGCGGCGAGGCGATGGGCGCCCGCGCGCTGTTCGCGATGCTGAAGGAGCGCTATCCGAAGCGCTGATCTGTGGGAACGCCGGCGCTCGAGTTCTTCGCTTCGCTCAGGATGATTTCCACGGTACGGCGCGGCGTTCGGCGACGCCGTCGTTGCGCGTGCGCCACCAGGTGGCGATGGCCGCGAACTCGCCCGCGACGACCTCGCGGAAACCCAGCCACATCTGTCGCCGCCCGCGCAGGGAATGGGCGATGGCGGCGAACAGGCCGGGCTGGGTGCGGGCGCCCCAGAAGGTGTGGTTGAGCAGGATGGCGAGCGCGCGCGTCAGCGGCAGGTATTCGAGATAGCCGAGCGTCGCGTTGTGCATCATGTCACGCAGAGCGAGCCGGTCGATCTGGCCGCGATCGT
>CAYNOF010000095.1:0-1492 GCA_964398335.1 uncultured Rhizobiaceae bacterium | reverse complement strand
GGCACCAGGCGCAGCTCGCCCGAGTTGAGCTTGATCTGGGCGTAGCCCGCGTCCTTGCCGACGAGCTGGGCATAGGTGCCGGCCGACCGCGCGAGCTGGCCGCCGCGGCCCTTCTTCATCTCGACATTGTGCACGATCGTGCCGACCGGGATGTTGGCCAGCGGCATGGCGTTGCCCGGCCTGATGTCGACGCGCTCGCCCGAGACGACCTGGTCGCCCGCCTTCAGGCGCTGCGGCGCCAGGATGTAGTTCAGCTCGCCGTCCGCGTACTTCACCAGGGCGATGAAGGCGGTGCGGTTGGGGTCGTACTCCAGGCGCTCGACGGTCGCGACCTGGTCGAACTTGCGGCGCTTGAAGTCGATCGTGCGGTACCGGCGCTTGTGGCCGCCGCCGCGATGCTGACCGGTGGTGTGGCCGTGGTTGTTGCGGCCGCCGGTGTTGTGCTTGCCCTCGGTCAGGCCCTTGACCGGCCGGCCCTTGTGCAGCTCCGAGCGGTCGACCAGCACCAGCCCGCGCAGGGACGGCGTAACCGGCTTGTAGGTCTTCAATGCCATTGTGGACGCTCCCCGCTCACAGGCCCGTCGTCAGGTCGATCTTCTCGCCCTCGACGAGGGAGATGATCGCCTTCTTCCAGTCGCTGCGGCGACCGCGCATGCCGCGGAACACCTTGTTCTTGCCCTCGACGCGCAGCGTGTTGACCGCCTTGACCTTGACCTTGAACAGGCCCTCGATGGCCTGCTTGATCTCGGGCTTGGTGGCGTCCAGCGAGACCTTGAAGGAGATCTGGCTGTGCTCGCTCTGGTTCGTCGACTTCTCGGTCACCAGCGGCTGGCGGATGACCTCGTACATGCGCGCGCGCGACATGACGGCCGGCTTCTTGGCGACGCTCATTGCAGGCGCTCCTCGAGATGCTTCACCGCATCGCGCGTCAGCACCAGGGTGTCGCGGCGCAGGATGTCGTAGACGTTGGCGCCCTGCTGCGGCAGCACGTCGACCAGCGGGATGTTGCGCGCGGCGCGGGCGAAGTTCTCGCCGACGGTCGGACCGTCGATGAAGAGGGCGCTGGTGATGCCCAGGCCCTTCAGCGACTTGGCGAGCTTGCCGGTCTTGGCCTCGGCCACCGTGGTGTTCTCGAGCACGACCAGCTTGCCCTCGGCCGCCTTGGCCGACAGCGCGGTCTTCAGCGCCAGCTTGCGGACCTTCTTGGGCAGGTCGATCTCGTGGCTGCGGTTGACCGGGCCGAAGGCCTTGCCGCCGCCGCGGAACTGCGGCGCCGCCTCGTTGCCGTGACGCGCACGGCCGGTGCCCTTCTGCGCCCACATCTTCTTCGAGGTGGCCTTCACCTCGGAGCGGATCTTGGACTTGTGGGCGCCGGCGCGGCGCTTGGCGAGCTGCCACACGACATAGCGCTGCAGCAGGTCGGCGCGCACCGGCAGGCCGAAGATGGCGTCGGCGAGATCGATCTCGCCGGCCTCGGCGCCTTCCAGCGTCT
>CAYNOF010000094.1:0-2707 GCA_964398335.1 uncultured Rhizobiaceae bacterium | reverse complement strand
TGCGGGCCGAGGCGGGCGCGCCCTCCATGATCTGCTGGATCACGCCGGGCACGCCGACGCATTCGAAGACCAGTGCCGGCTTGGTCAGCACCTGGCTGCCCATGATCGGCGCCGCGGGCTTCGCGTCGGGCGGCAGCGTCGCGTGCTGCGTCCAGGTCGCGTAGGCTGATGTCTTCGCTGGATCGATGACGACATCGGCGCCCATCTTCTCCGCCAGCGCGCGGCGCGTCGGCGAGTAGTCGGCGGCGACGATCGGGCCGATCTTCTTCAGCTTCAGCGCCGCGATTACCGCCAGGCCCACCGGGCCACAGCCGATCACCAACGGCACCTCGTCGCCCTTGATGCGCGCCATCTCGACGGCGTGCACGCCCACCGCCAGGGGCTCGGTCAGCGCCGCGTGCTCGGTCGACAGCCCGTTGGGCACCGGGATCAGGAACGGCTCGGTCAGCACCATGCGCTCACCGTAGCCGCCGGGAAAATCGTTGGAGTAGCCGACGCCGGTGATGCCATCCGGTATGCGCATCACCGGGATCGAGCAGACGCGCGTGCCCGGCTTCACCGCCTTGGTCGTCTGCGGCCCGTGGTCGACCACCTCGCAGACGAATTCGTGGCCGAAGACGACGTCGCGCTTGAGGTCGAAACGCGGCTTGCCGGTCATGCGCACGCTGACATCGACCATGCGATGCGCGTGCTTGGCCGCGTGCAGGTCGGAGCCGCAGATGCCGCAGGCCAAGGTCTTGACCAGCACCTGACCGGAAGATGGCACCGGATCGGCCAGCTCGCCGGCGACGATGTCGCCGTTGCGGAAGATGGCGGCGCGCATGGCTGGTCCCTCCTGCATCATCGTTGCTTCACGCTAGCGCCGACTGCCATGCTCGGTCGACAAGGAATAGGGGAGAGTTTCGTATGCCGCGACCGGACTGGCGCAAGCGCGCCGGCACACAATTCCAGTGCGAGAAGCGGCCCGCCATGGGTACCAAGGGCATGGTGGTGACCAACCACCCGCTGGCCTCGGCCGCCGGTGCGGAGATCCTCTCGGCGGGCGGCAATGCCTTCGACGCCGCGATCGGCGCGCTGTTCACGCTGACAGTCGTCGAGCCGATGATGGTCGGTATCTTCGGCGGCGGCATGGCGCATCTGCGCTTCGCCAATGGCCGCCACACCGTGATCGACGGCATGAGCACCGCACCGCTGGCGGCACGGCCGGACATGTACCGCACGGTGTCGGACAGGATGCCCGACTACATGGAGACGGTGGGCCGCGAGAACGCCGTCGGCGTCAAGTCGGTGGCCGCGCCGGGCAATCTCAAGGCCTGGTGCGAGATCCTGCGGCGCTTCGGCACCTTCTCCCTGGCCGATGTGATGGAGCCGGCGATCCGCCACGCCTCGCGTGGCTTCAGGGCGTCCGCCTATCTCACGGAATGCGCTTCCGACGTCGCGGCCGACATGGCGCGCGATCGCGAGATCTCGAAGCTCTATCAGCCGGGCGGCACGCCGATCCAGGCGGGCTCGAGGCTGGTGCAGGGCGACTACGCCGAGACCTTGCGCACCATCGCCAGGAAGGGACCGGGCGTGTTCTACGGCGGCGCGCTGGGCCGCACGATCGTCGACTACTTCGCGCGCAAGGGCGGCCTGATCGCGATGAAGGATCTCACCGGCTTCGAGGTGATCGAGCGCAAGGTGGTGCGCGGCACCTATCGCGGCTTCGAGATCGTCGGCCCGCCGCCGCCGACCTCGGGCGGCGTGCACGTGATCCAGATGCTCAACATCCTCGAGCACTACGATCTCGGCCGGCTGGGATTCGGCACATCGGACACACTGCACCTGCTGGCCGAGGTGCTGAAGATCGCCTTCGCCGACCGCAGCACGGCCACCGCCGATCCGGCCTTCGTGAAGGTGCCGGTGGCCAAGCTGATCTCCAAGCGCTACGCCGCCAACCGCCAGGCGCTGATCGACACCAGACGCGCCCAGGACTGGAAGACGGGTCTCGCGCTGCCCGAGTCCGCGAACACCACCCATCTCACCGTGGCCGATTCCTTCGGCAACGTCGCGGCGATGACGCAGACGATCAACAACCTGTTCGGCTCGCGCATCATCGTGCCGGGCACCGGCATCATACCCAACAACTACATGAACCTGTTCGACCCGCATCCCGGCCACACGCTGTCGATCGCGCCGGGCAAGCGGGTTACCTCCTCGATGTCGCCGCTGATGGCGCTGAAGGACGGCAGGCTGCACTACGCGCTGGGCCTGCCCGGCGGCCTGCGCATCTTCGGCTCGGCGATGCAGGCGCTGATCAACCTGATCGACCACGGCATGTCGCTGCAGGAGGCGGTCGAGGCGCCGCGCCTCTGGACGCAGGGCGGGCCGGTCGAGGTCGAGAACGAGATGCCGAAGACTGTGCGCGACGCGCTGACAAGGCGCGGCCACCAGATGCTGCCGCTGCCGCATATCGGCGGCGGCATGAACGCGATCCAGTTCAACGACGACGGCGCGATGCTGGGCGCCGCCTGCTGGCGCGCCGACGGCGTGCCGATCGGCCTGGGCGGCGGCCCGGCCCGCGCCGGCACCCGCTTCTGGCCCGACCGCACGCGGCCCAAGGCTCCCAAGGCCCGATTGTCGTCCTGAGCGCCGCGAAGGATCTGGCGGTCGCGCGGACGAGCACCAGGTCCTTCGCGGCGCTCACGACGACAGTGTCGATGCGCCG
>CAYNOF010000093.1:0-1421 GCA_964398335.1 uncultured Rhizobiaceae bacterium | reverse complement strand
CAACTACAAGGAGAGCAGCTATCCGGTGGCGGTCTATCGCTGGCACGCGGAAAATCCCACCCAGAAAAATGTCACGGTTTCCATACTGCTCTCCTGGGACAATTTGTTGGGGATCTTCCGGACCTTTTCCAACGATTTGAGCGGCGGCGTCGAGATCGGAAACTTCAATCGCTTTACCAGCAGCCAGGAGGGCACGGCGGGAGAAATGAAAGGCATTATCTTCGACCGGGTGCGCCCCTCAGGCCAGGCGCAGGAGTGGGACGGACAATTCGCCATCGCCACCCTGGAAACGCCCGGCGTGGAAGTGAGTTACCAGACCACCTTCCGCACCGCCCAGGACGGCAGCGACGTCTGGACCCCCTTTGCCAAAGATGGCCGTCTGGCCAACAGCAATACCAGCTGGGAAAGTGGAGGCGAGAACCTGGCCGGCGCCATCGCGGTCCGCTTCACCTTGAAACCGGGAGAAAAGCGCACCGTGCCCATGGTGATTTCCTGGGACCTGCCGGTCGTGCAATTTGGTTCCGGCCGCCAATGGTACCGGCGCTATACCGATTTCTATGGGACGAGCGGCAGCAACGCCTGGCAGATTGCGCGCGACGGCTTGCGGAATGCCGCGAAATGGAGCGATGCGCTCGACACCTGGCAGGCAAAATACGCCGACGACGAATCCAAGCCGCTGTGGTATCGCGGCATGTTGTTCAATGAGATGTACATTCTGGCCGACGGTGGCTCGTTCTGGGGGCGGCCGGTGGACGCCGATTCCAAAACTCCGGCAACATTCTCCTTCATGGAATGTTTTGACTATCCTTTTTACGGGACGCTGGATGTGCGCTTTTATGGCTCCATGCCTCTGGTGAAGTTCTGGCCGGAGATCGATAAGCAGGAGCTGCGGCAGTTTGCCGACACCGTGCCACAAGACTTGCAGCAGAAGTCCATCTGGCAATGGAAGTCTGAGCAGGAAGGCAAGACGGTGTTGCGTCGACGCAAGACCAAAGGCGCGGTGCCGCACGATCTGGGTGTACCCCAGGGCGATCCCTTTACCTACCCCAACGAATTCGGCTGGCAGGACACCAATGGCTGGAAGGACCTGAACAGCAAATTTGTGCTCATGGTCTATCACGACTATGTGGCCACCGGAAAGAAGGACGTCGCCTTTCTGCAATACACCTGGCCCGCCGTGCAGGAAGCTTTGCAGTATCTGCGGCAGTATGACCGCGACGGCGACGGCATCCCGGAAAACGATGGCTATCCCGACCAGACCTACGATGTATGGGTGGTGCGCGGGGAAAGCGCCTACTGCGGCGGACTGTGGCTGGCGGCGTTGCGCGCTGCCGAAGAAATCGGCAAGGCCCTGGGCGATGCCCCGGCCGTTGCGCGCTACCACAACCTGTTTGCACGCAGCCAGGCCAGCTACATCAAAA
>CAYNOF010000092.1:0-3312 GCA_964398335.1 uncultured Rhizobiaceae bacterium | reverse complement strand
ACCACGGTGCGCAGCCGCATCGTCCAGCAGGAGTTCGCCTACGCCGCCCGCGCCTGCAACATGGGCTCCGAGTACGAACGCTTCGCCGCGAAGTTCGCCGCGGATCTGGCGACCAACTGCAACAACCTCTCGCTGCTGTTGCGCCGGCGCGGCCTCAACATCAACGCGTTCGTCACCGACGTCGCCAACAAGGTCTCGACCCGGGCCTCGAGCTACGGCGGCTTCTGCGGCGACGCGCGCGAGGCTTATCGCTGGGCGCTGCGGCCGGCCACGACGCAGCTCAACGAGATTCCCCCGCTCTACGACAACTCGGGCGATCACGGCACGAAGCCATGCAACGCGCCGCAGGCGCGATAGGACCTGGCTCCCGGGTTGATTGGTGAGCGCGGCGGGGATCGAACCCGCGACCCTCTGATTAAAAGTCAGATGCTCTGCCGCTGAGCTACGCGCCCGCCCTCGGCGGCGCCGGTATAGGCGGCGGGGTCGGCGCGGTCAACGCGTGTAGACGTGAAGCGAAGCCGGGCGGAGTCGCCTCCGCCCGGCTGATTGCTGCGCGACCGAGGTTACTCCCAGCGGCCCTCGACATAGACCCAGCCGGGACCGCGACGCTCCCAGCGGCCCGGCACCCAGGTCGCGCCGGCGCGCGGACGCGCGACGTAGCGGCCCTCGACCCATTCGTGGGCGTGGCCGTTCCAGCGCCAATAGCCCGGCTGCCAGAACTCGGCCTCGCGGCGTTCCATCGGGACCACCGGCACCACCTCGACGCGCGGCGGAGGCGGCTCCACCGGCACGACTTGCAGCTGCACCTGCGCCAGCGCAGGCGACAGCACCAACGCACAGCCACTGGCCAGCGCCAGGCTCGCGAACATCCCGCGACGGGACAGGACGGTCATGCACATGCTCCATCGTTTCCCGGGCGCCAGGGGGTGGCGCCGGACGATGGGCTAACGGAAAGGCGGCGGGCTGCGTTCCCTGCCGTCACGGACTTGGCACACCCGTGACCGGCGTAAGGCAGCCGGCGACGGCTCAGTTCACGCCGCGCTGGCCGGCGAACTTCGCCTTCAGCCGATCGAACACCTTGGCCGAGACGAAGGACGAGGTGTTGCCGCCCAGCCGCGCGATGTCCTTCACCAGGCTCGAGGCGATGAACTGGTGGCGGTCCGAGGCCATCAGGAAGATGGTCTCGATGCCCGGCTCCATGCGCGCGTTCATGTTGGCCATCTGGATCTCGTACTCGAAATCCGACACCGCGCGCAGGCCGCGGATGATGCAGGTGGCGTTCTGCGACTTGGCGAAATGCACCAGCAGGCCGGTGAAGGGCACGATGGTGATGCGCGAATGCAGTTCCTCGGGCTGCTCGGCGATCACCTCGCCCAGCATCTCGACGCGCTCCTCGAGCGAGAACAGCGGCCCCTTGCCGACATTCATCGCCGGCGCCAGCACCAGCCGGTCGACCAGGCGCATCGAGCGCCGCACGATCTCGGCGTGGCCGCTGGTGATCGGGTCGAAGGTGCCCGGATAGACACCGATCCGCTCATTCGCCATTTTCCCCCCGCCGTCTGAACCGACGTTTATGGTGCGTTGCGGGACGACCTCATAGCCGGATTACAGGCGGGTTTCCACCTCGTTGCGGCACCGCAACACAGCACGGCGAAATCAGCCGGGCTTGCCCTCGTCCGCGCCGTCAGCTTCCTCGCCGCTGTCATCGTCGATGCGGGTGACGGAGGCGACTCGCTCGCCCTCCCGCACATCGGCGAGGCGCACGCCGCGGCCGCTGCGGCCCATGATGCGGATGCCGTCGACCGGGATGCGCACCACCATGCCGCCGTCGCTCGCCAGCATGATCTGGTCGCGCGGCTTGACCGGGAACATCGCCACCACGTGTGCGCCCTCGGCCAGCGCGATCAGCGCCACGCCCTGGCCGCCGCGACCGGTGACGCGGAAGCTGTAGGCCGAGGTCCGCTTGCCGAAACCGTCGGAGGTCGCGGTGAGGATGAACTCCTCGCGGCCCTCGAGCTCGCGCAGGCGTTCTTCCGAAAGGGTCACGACCGCCGGTGTCGCCTCGGCGCCGTTGTCGCCCTCGGCCTGCGGCTCGTGGCCGTTGCTGTCCTCTTCCTCGACGCCGTTCTCGGCGGCGCGTAGCGCGCGCATCTGGCGCACATAGGCATCGCGCTCGGCCGAGGTCACGTCCTGGCCCGAATCGACCAGGGTCATGGAGATGATCTCGTCGTCGCCCAGCAGGCGCACGCCGCGCACGCCGACAGACGAGCGACCGGCGAAGACGCGCACCTTGTCGACCGGGAAGCGGATGGCGCGGCCGTTGCGCGTGGCCAGCAGCACGTCCTGGTCGTCGCGGCAGATCTGCACGGCGATCAGGCGATCGCCCGCATCCTCGCCCTCGAACTTCATCGCGGTCTTGCCGCCGCGCATGATCGACTCGAAGTCGGAGAGCTGGTTGCGCCGGACATAGCCGCGCGCGGTGGCGAACATCACCTGCAGGTCGCCCCAGGTGGTCTCGTCCTCGGGCAGCGGCATGACGGCGGTGATGGCCTCGCCTTCCTGCAGCGGCAGCAGGTTGACGAACGCCTTGCCGCGCCCCTGCGGCGCACCCAGCGGCAGGCGCCAGACCTTCAGGCGATGCACCAGGCCGCGGCTGGTGAAGAACAGCACCGGCACATGCGTGTTGGCGACGAACACCGTCGAGACCACGTCGTCGTCCTTGGTCGCCATGCCGGCACGGCCGCGTCCGCCGCGCCGCTGCGCGCGATAGGCCGCCACCGGCACGCGCTTGACGTAGCCGCCATCGGTCACGATGACGACCATGTCCTCGCGCTCGATCAGATCCTCGATGTCGGTCTCGTCCTCGATCTCGACGATCTCGGTGCGGCGCGGCGTGGCATAGGCTTCGCGCACATCGACGAGCTCCTGGCGCATCAGCGCGTAGAGCTTGGGCCGCGAGGCCAGCAATTCGAGGAAACCGGTGATCTGCTTGGCGACCTCGCCCAGCTCCTCGGCGATCTTGTCGCGCTCCAGCCCGGTGAGGCGCTGCAGGCGCAATTCGAGGATGGCGCGCGCCTGCGCCTCGGATAGCTTGTACGTGCCGTCGGCGGCGACGCCGCGACCGGGCTCGTCGATCAGCTCGATCAGCGGTTTCACGTCATGCGCCGGCCACGCCTTCTCCATCAGGCGCTCGCGCGCCGTCGGCGGATCGGGCGCGCGGCGGATCAGCTCGATCACCTCGTCGATGTTGGCGACGGCGATGGCCAGGCCGACCAGCACATGGGCGCGATCGCGCGCGGCGTTGAGCTCGAA
>CAYNOF010000091.1:0-1317 GCA_964398335.1 uncultured Rhizobiaceae bacterium | reverse complement strand
CTCGATCGCCTTGCCCAGCGCGACAATCACGTGGATCGGCGGCGTGAAGCGGTACTGGCCGGTCCTGGCGAAGCCCTCGGCCTGGTCGTGCAGGTCGAGCACCAGCGTCGTCGCATTGCCCTTGCACCGAGCCAGCGCATCCTTGCGGCAGACGACGAAGCCGAGGCCCGGCACGCCCTCCAGGCACTTGTTCGACGAGGCAGCGAGCGCATCGTACTGCACCGTGCGCGCGTCGATCTCGATCGCACCGAAGGCGCTCATCGAGTCGACCAGCAGGCGCCGGCCCTGCCGCGCCACCAGCGCGGCGATCTCGCCGATCGGGTTGAGGATGCCCGAGGTCGTCTCGCAATGGACGGCGAAGACGTGGGTGATCGCCGTGTCGGCCGCCAGCAGCTTCTCGATCGCGGCGAGATCGGGCGGCGTGTCCTCGGGCGTCTCGTGGGAGACGACGGCGCGGCCGGCGATCTCGGTGATCTTCTTCGCGCGCTGGCCATAGGCGCCGTTGATCAGCACCAGCAGCTTGCCGGTCTTCGGCACGAAGGTCGTGATCATCGCCTCGACCGCGAAGGTGCCGCGGCCCTGCACCGGCACGGTGACGTGGGTGCCCTCGGCGCCGGCCAGAGTCACGATGCTGTCGAGCACCATCTTGTTGATGCGGATGAACTCGGCGTCGCGCGAGCCCCAGTCGTGCACCATCGCCTGCTTCACCGCCGCCGAGGTGGTGAGCGGGCCGGGCGTCAGCAGCAGGGGATCGCCGGTTTCGGAAGCGCCGCGCGGGGCCATGGAGGTCCTCTCGATTGGGTCGGCGGCAGGATGGCGGGATGACATCTATCGGTCCACTATATATTTTGTATCCATCCCATAGGATGGATCGATAGATTGAACTTCACCCAGCTGCGCGCCTTCCACCTCGTGGCCGATGCCGGCGGCTACTCGCCCGCCGCCCGTGCGGCACGCATCAGCCAGCCGACCCGGTCGGCGCAAGTGCGCGGGCTGGAAAGCGAGTCGGGCGTCGCCCTCTTCCGCCGCGTCGGAAGGCGCGTCGAGCTGACCGAGGCCGGGCGCCGGCTGCACGACGTCACCCGCCGGCTTTTCGCCGTGTACGATGAAGCGGCCGCGACCATCGCCGGCGGTGCGGCGCTGGCCGGCGGGCATCTGCGCGTCGGTGCCGACTCGGCCTATCACGTCATGCCGGCGCTGGCCGGGATCCGCCGCACACGGCCGGGCTTCACCTTCGCGCTGCGCATCGGCAACTCCGACGAGGTGCTGCGCCAGGTGCTCGACCACGAGACCGATGTCGGCGTGATGGCGCGGCCG
>CAYNOF010000090.1:0-2812 GCA_964398335.1 uncultured Rhizobiaceae bacterium | reverse complement strand
AGCACCACCGCGCGCTTGCCCGCCGCGAGCGTGCGCTCCAGCAGGCGCGGCAGCACGTCTTCGATGCCGCCGCGCATCAGGTGGTAGAAGCGGATGTCGCTCAGCGATCAGCTCTCCAGATTGTCGGCGACGTACTGGTCGACCAGGCGCACGCCGAAGGCCGTGGCGCCCTTGGGCGTCGTGTCGTCGCCCTTGCCCGACCACGCGGTGCCGGCGATGTCGATATGCGCCCAGGGACGGTCGTTCTCGACGAAGCGCTTGAGGAACTGCGCGGCGCTGATCGAGCCGGCGTCGCGGCCGCCGCCGACATTGCGCATGTCGGCGATATCCGACGTCAGGAGCTTGTCGTAGGCATCGCCCAGCGGCATGCGCCACAGCTTCTCGCCGATCTTGGCGCCGGCGTCGCGCAGCTTGTTGGAAAGCTCGGTGTTGTTGCAGAACAGGCCGGCGCGCTCGTGGCCCAGCGCGATGATGATCGCGCCGGTGAGCGTCGAGAACTCGATCATCGCCGTGGGCGCGAACTTCTTCTGCGCGTAGGTCATCACGTCGCACAGCACCAGGCGGCCCTCGGCGTCGGTGTTGATCACCTCGATGGTCTGGCCCGACATCGACGTGACGACGTCACCGGGCCGCTGGGCGTTTCCGTCGGGCATGTTCTCGACCAGGCCGATCAGGCCGACGACGTTGGCCTTCGCCTTGCGCCCGGCCAGCGCCATCATCGCGCCGGTGACAGCGCCGGCGCCGCCCATGTCCCACTTCATGTCCTCCATGCCGGCGGCCGGCTTCAGCGAGATGCCGCCGGTGTCGAAGCACACGCCCTTGCCGATGATCGCCAGCGGCTTGTCGCCCCGGCGGCCGCCCTCCCAGCGCATCACCACCATCTGCGACTCGCGCGCGCTGCCCTGGCCGACGCCCAGCAGCGAGCCCATGCCGAGCTTGCGCATCGCCGCCTCGCCCAGCACCTCGACCTTGACGCCGAGCTTGGTCAGCTGGCGGGTGCGCTGCGCGAAGCTCGCCGGGTAGAGCACGTTGGGCGGCTCGCTCACCAGGTCGCGGGTCAGGAACACGCCGTCGGCCACCGCCTTGAGGCTGGCGAACAGCTTGCGCGCCGCCGCGGCGTTCTTGGTCACGACCGTGACGCCCGCCACCGTCGGCTTGGCCTCGGGCTTCTCCTTGGTGCGGTACTTGTCGAAGCGGTAGGAACGCAGCAGCGCGCCCATCGCCAGGCGCGCGGCGATCTCCTCGAGCTTCAGCTTGGAGCCGGCCGGCGCGTCGACCAGGAGGGTGAGCTTCTTCTGCGCCGCACCATTGGCATCGGCCAGCAGCGCACCGCCGACACCCTCGACGGTGCGCGGCCGCAGGTCCTTGCCCTCGCCCAGCCCGGCGACGGCGACGCGCGTGGCCGCGACACCCTTGGGCGCCAGCAGCGCCATGATCTGGCCCTGTTTGCCGGTGAAACGACCGGCCGCCATCGCGGCGGCGATCGCACCGCCCACGGCCCTGTCGGTCGCGGCAGCCTGCGCCAGCAGCTTGCGCTCTGGTGTGGCGAAGACGGCAAGGCCGCCCGGCGATGACGGCGCGGACTCAACGAAGGCGATCTGCATCATGCTTCCCCGAACGACAGCGATGGTGGGATGCCGCGCACCTTGGCATGTGCCGCGCGGCCGGGTAAAGGGCTGGCCCAGCGGCGGCCGCGCGCATGGCGGGCCGCACCGCCAGCCGGTATAGTGTCCGCAGGGACGCAACCCTCACAAAACGAACAACGACGATCCGAGGTCCATGGTGCGCTTGTCGAGACTGCTGCCGACTCTGGCCGTGATGGTCGGGCTATGCGCCTGTGCCCTGGCGGAAACGGCTTGTGCCCAGGACACCTACCGCATCATCGCCCACGTCAATTCGCAGGGCATCACCGAGTACGAGCTGACCCAGCGCATCAAGCTCACCATGCTGTCCTCGCGCATCGCCGACTCGCCGGCCAACCGCGCCCAGGTGCGCCGCCAGGTTCTGCGCCAGATGATCGACGAGCGCATCCAGCTTGACGAGGCGCAGCGCTCGCAGATCCCGGTCAGCGACAGCGAAATCAAGGAACGCGTCGGGCAGCTCGAGCAGGCCAACAACATGCCGTCCGGCGGCGTCGAGCAGGCGCTGCGCGGCTCAGGCATCGAGATGTCGGTCCTGACCGACCAGATCCGGGCCAGCATCGCCTGGAACAAGCTGGTGCGGCGCAAGGTGCGCGGCACGATCGACGTCACCGACGCCGAGATCGACGAGGCGATGAACCAGGTCAAGCGCAACGTCGGCAAGTCGGAGAACCACGTCGCCGAGATCTTCCTCGCCGTCGACCGGCCCGACCAGGCCGAAGAGGTGCTGCGCAACGCCCAGCGCATCCTCGAGCAGATCCGCGTCGGCACGCCGTTCTCGGTGATGGCCCAGCAATTCTCGCAAAGCGCCTCGGCGGCCACCGGCGGCGATCTCGGCTGGGTCCTGCCCGGCCAGTTCGATCCCGCGCTCGAGGCGGCCATCGCCAAGCTGCAGCCCGGCCGGGTGACCGAGCAGCCGGTGCGCTCGGCCGCCGGCTGGCACATCCTGGCGCTGATCAACCGGCGCGTCTTCGGGGCCGCCGGCAGCACCAACCCGGCCGAAATCAGGGTCAATCTCGTGCAGCTGCTGCTGCCATTGCCGCCCAACGCCAGCCCGGGCGAGATCGCGCGCGGCACGGCCGAGGCCCAGAAGATCATGGGTCTGGTCACCAAATGCGCCGATCTGCGCGCCGCCGCAGCGCGCACGCGCGGCGCCACCACCAGCGACAGGG
>CAYNOF010000089.1:0-4614 GCA_964398335.1 uncultured Rhizobiaceae bacterium | reverse complement strand
AGAGCTTCTTCTCGAACAGCAGCAGGAACGGCGACTCGAGCTCGCAGGTCATCTTGTCGGCGTTGGTGATGAAGTACGGCGACAGGTAGCCGCGGTCGAACTGCATGCCCTCGACGACGTCGAGCTCGGTGTCGAGGCTCTTGGCCTCTTCCACCGTGATCACGCCCTCGTTGCCGACCTTCTTCATCGCCTGGGCGATCATCTTGCCGATCGACTCCTCGCCGTTGGCCGAGATCGTGCCGACCTGCGCGACTTCGTCCGACGTCGTGATCTTCTTGGCGCGGCTCTTGATGTCCTCGACCGCCGCCTCGACCGCCTGGTCGATGCCGCGCTTCAGGTCCATCGGGTTCATGCCGGCGGCGACCAGCTTGGCGCCCTCGCGCACGATCGCCTGGGCCAGCACGGTCGCCGTCGTGGTGCCGTCGCCGGCCACGTCGTTGGTCTTGCTGGCGACCTCGCGCACCATCTGCGCGCCCATGTTCTCGAACTTGTCGGCGAGCTCGATCTCCTTGGCGACCGTCACACCGTCCTTGGTGATGCGCGGCGCGCCGAAGCTCTTGTCGAGCACGACGTTGCGGCCCTTCGGACCCAGCGTCACCTTGACCGCGTTGGCGAGGATGTCGACGCCGCGCAGCATGCGATCGCGCGCGTCACCCGAAAAACGTACGTCTTTGGCAGCCATGTTTCCCTCTAGCGAATGGGTTCAAACGAAAAGACCGTCGGCGCGGGTGCGCGACGGTCCGGATGGATGGTTCAGGCGGCCTTCTTGGCCTTGGCGGTCACCTCGAGGATGCCCATGATGTCGCTCTCCTTCATGATCAGGAGATCGACGCCATCGAGCTTGACCTCGGTGCCCGACCACTTGCCGAACAGGATGTGGTCGCCGACCTTGACGTCGAGCGGCACCAGCGTGCCCTTCTCGTCACGGGCGCCCGGGCCGACGGCGACGATCTCGCCTTCCATCGGCTTTTCCTTGGCCGTGTCGGGGATGATGATGCCGCCCTTGGTCTTCTCTTCTTCCGCGACGCGCTTCACCACGACGCGATCATGCAGCGGACGAAAGCTCATGAACTCCCTCCTCCTCCGGGTTTGAAATTGGCCCCTCTCCGGGCCGGGAAATAAGATTGCTGTTAGCACTCCAGATTCATGAGTGCCAATCGCGCGCGGGATGTAGGGGTTTGCCCAAATTTAGTCAAGGATCAGCAGCAATCATGTCGCATGGCTGCTAATGTCTTGATTTGTCTCACAAATTTTATTGCGTTGGCATGAATCTCGCGAGACCATCGAGGTCCCTCGGCGTTGAAGTCACCCCAAAAAGAGGTGGTCAAGATGTCTGGTGCCCTAGAGAAACAGCTCCGCGACTATCGGCTCACGACGGCAGAGATCCTGTATTTCCTGCCGGATCATCAGAATCTGCTGCAGACCTTCATCTGGCAGGATCTGGATATTGCCCCGAAATATCCGGTGCTTACCAAGTTCCTGACGTTCTGGCAGACGAACCTGGACGGCAAGCTGCACCGGGTGCGGATCGCCAGCGCCGGCCTGATCCAGCCGGCCGAGTTCCGCTTCGCCGACATCCTGGCGACCGTCCACTAACGGATGATGTTGAGCTTCCAGATCTGCATGGTCAGCACGGCCAGGAAGCCCACCCAGGCGAGATAGGGCGCCAGCAGCCAGGCGGCCATCCTGGAGTGCTGGCGGAAAGCACCGATGGTGGCGCCGATCGCCACGATCAGCACGAAGATCACGGCGACCGCCAGGCCGATGCGATGGGTGCCGAAGAACAGCGGCATCCAGGTCGCGTTGAGAATCAATTGGGTCCACCACAGCAATTGGGCGGAGCCGGTGCGGTGCCAGGGCGCGCTGCGCCAGACCAGCCAGGCCGCCACCGCCATGGCGATGTACATCACCATCCAGATCGGCGGGAACAGCCAGCTCGGCGGCATGCCCGGCGGCTTCTTCAGCATCTGCCACCACGCCGGATCATGCGCCGGCGAGTAAAACGCGCCGATCCCGCAGACGAACGTCACGACGACCACGAACCAGAAGAACATCGCCGCCCGCCGCACGGCATGGGGCGGCAGGTAGCGCTCAAGATCGTCGGAGAGGAAGCGAAGCGACATGTCTTCTGAACAGCTACTTCAAGATCTTCCTCTAACCTACTCTATAACCGAACAATTGTCACTCTGTATGTAGGGAGGCGGCGCGGTACTCCTGGCGCGTACGGGCAATCAGGCCGGAAGCGGGCGGAATATCGGCCACGCCCGACACCGAATGGCCGGCGCTCCAGATGTCCTTCCAGCGCTTTGCCCCCTGCTCGCGTGCATCCCTGTTGATGTCCTTGGCCACGTCGATACCGCCGCGCGCCGGCAGATTGTCGGGATCGGCGCCGGCGGCGACGATCGAGGGCTTGAGCATGTTGGTTTCCAGCCCGGTGAAGGCGCGGGTCAGCAGCACGTCGTCGAGCCGCGACGACACCAGCATCTGCTTGTAGGCGTCCTTGGCCATGCTCTCGCGCGTGGCGATGAACTTGGTGCCCATGTAGGCGAGATCGCAGCCCAGCACCTCGGCGGCGCGCAGCGCGCGGCCATCGGCGATGCCGCCGGCCAGCACCAGCGGCCCGTCCCAGATCGCCCGCACGGCGCGCACGAAGGCGAAGGGATTAGCCCAGCCGGTCTGCCCGCCGGCGCCTGCGGTCAGCAGCACCAGCCCGTCGCTGCCGATGGCGATCGCCTTCTCGGCGTGGCGCATCGAGGCGACGTCGGTGAACACGCGGCAGCCGATGTCGTGCAACGGCGCGATGACGTTCTCCGGGCTGCCGACGCTGGCGATCACCAGCTCGACGCGATGGCGCAGCAGCACCTGGAGATCGTCGGCCAGCCGCGTATTGGAGCGATGCACGATCAGGTTGGGGCAGATCGGCGCCAGGCGCTTGCCGGCGCGCTGCTCGGCTTCCTCGACGCGACGGCGCATCTCGCTCAGCCAGGCATCGAGCTCCTCAACAGTGCGCGCGTTGGCCGTCGGGAAGGAGCCGATCACCCCCTCGACGCAGGCGGCGACCACCAGCTCGACGCCGGAGACCAGGAACATCGGCGCCGCGATCAGCGGCAACGACAGGCGCGAGGAGAGATCGGCGGGCAGCGACATGCCCGCACGCTAGCGCGCAGGCCCCGTGCTGTCAGTCCTTCACCACGGTGATGCTGACATTGCCCGAGACGATGGCGCCCGACGGGCTCGCGGCCGGACGCACCGCCGTGTTGGCGCGATCGCGCGCGATCAGCGCCGGACCGATCAGACAGGCGAGACCGGCGAGGACCAGAAGGATGCGCAGGGTGAAGGGAATCCGCATCACGCCCTCCCTGCCGCCGCGAAACGGCGCAGCGCCGAGACCGGCGCGCGACCGTCGCCGGCCGGCTGATAGAACACGCTGAAGGTCCTGAAGGCCTCGACGAAGCGCGGCGCCTTGGCGGCGTCGGCGATCTCGTAGGCGTCGAAGCCGCACCGGCGCATGAACAGGACCTGGTCGATCAGCACGTCGCCCGTCGCGCGCAGCTCGCCGGCGAAGCCCAGGCGCTCGCGCAGGCCGCGCGCCTGGCTGTAGGCACGCCCGTCGCTGAACTTGGGGAACTCCAGCGCAACCAGCTCGAGGCGATCGAGCACGCCATCAAGCGCGTCGACCGGATCGGTGTTGCGCAGCTTCACGCCCAAGGGCGCGCGACGTGCCAGCAGCGTCTCGCGCTCGGCCTGGAAACGCGCGAAGGAGACGATCGCGGGCTCGCTGGCCGGCAGCGGCGAGGCGTCGTCGATGACGCGCCAGGGATCCTCGACCAGGCGGCCGTCCTTAAGCAGCGGCATAGAGGCGCTCCTTGAACGGGGCATCGCCGAGGCGACGATAGGTGTCGACGAAGCGCTCGCCGGGGCGGCGCGTGGCGAGATAGGTCTCGACCAGGTTCTCGACCGCATCGACCACGCCGTCGGCGGGCACCGCGGGGCCGATGATGCGGCCCAGCGACGTGGTCTCGGTGCCGTCGCCGCCCAGCGTGATCTGGTAGAATTCCTCGCCGTTCTTGTCGACGCCGAGGATGCCGATGTGGCCCACGTGGTGGTGGCCGCAGGCGTTGATGCAGCCCGAGATCTTGATCTTCAGCTCGCCGATGTCGTGCTGGCGCTTCAGGTCGGCGAAGCGCCGCGTGATCTGCTGCGCCACGGGGATCGAGCGTGCGTTGGCCAGCGCGCAATAGTCGAGGCCCGGGCAGGCGATGATGTCGCTGACCAGCCCGAGATTGGGCGTCGCCAGGTCGATCGCCTCGAGCTTGTGCCACAGCTCCGGCAGGTCGGCGCGCTTGACATGCGGCAGCACCAGGTTCTGCTCGTGCGAGACCCGGATCTCGTCGTGGCTGTAGGCCTGCGCGAGGTCGGCGACCGCCTCCATCTGCGCCGCGCTGGCGTCGCCCGGCGGCGCGCCCTCGGCCTTCAGCGACAGGTTCACGATCGCGTAGCCGGGCTGGCGGTGCGGCACGACGTTGCTGCGCAGCCACAGCGCGAAGCCGCGGTTCTCGAAACGCAGCCGTTCGGTCTCGGTCGCGATCACCGGCTGCGGCTGGTACGGGGGCG
>CAYNOF010000088.1:0-11799 GCA_964398335.1 uncultured Rhizobiaceae bacterium | reverse complement strand
CGAAGTGGCGGCGCAGGAACTCCTCGGCCGTCGCCGCCCTGGCGCGGCCCTGGCGGTGGCGGCGCACCAGCTCGTCGGTGAGCTCGCCGACCACGGCGGCGAAGATCGAGTCCTTGTCCTCGAAGTAGTTGTAGAACGTGCCGGTCGCGAGATCCGTTCTGCGCACGATGTCCCGCACGCTCGCCGCACCGAAGCCCATCTCGGCGAAGACGGCGCGCGCGGCGGCGAGAAGGGCGGCGCGGTTGCTGGCCTTCTTGCGCTCGCGCACCCGCGGGCGGGCGCGCTTGGGCGTGGCTTCGGCGGTCTGCCCGGTCATGACAGGTTGGCCAGCTCGTGGCGCAGGCCGGCGACGATGTCGTCCATGGCGCGCGCGGCGGCCTGCACCACCGCGCCCATGCCGACGAAGCCGTGGATCAGGCTGTCGAAAGTGCGGTGGATCGTCTTCACCCCCGCGCCGCGCAGCTTGTTGGCGTAGGCGATGCCTTCGTCGCGCAGCGGATCGAAGCCGGCGGTGTAGATCAGCGCCGGCGCCACGCCGCTGAGATCCCCGGTGCGCAGCGGCGAAACGCGCGGATCGTCGATCAGGCTCTGATCGTCGCCGAGATAGTTGCCGCGCGCCCATTCCATGCCCTTGCGGGTGAAGAAGAAGCCCTCGCCGAACAGCGTGTAGGAGCGCGACTCCATGCGCAGGTCGGTGGCGGGGTAGACCAGCACCTGCAGCGCCGGCTTCGCCGCGTCGTGGCGCACCTCGTTGGCCAGCACGGCGGCGAGCGTGCCGCCGGTGGAATCGCCGGCGATCACCAGCCGCGTGGCATCGACGCCAAGCTGATCGGTCGAGGCGGCGAGCCAGCGCCAGGCGGCGAGGCAATCCTCGAGCGCGGCGGGGAAGCGGTGCTCGGGCGCCAGGCGGTAGTCGACGGAGATCACCACGCAGTTGCCGCGCGCGGCGAGGAAGCGGCAGGGCGGGTCGTAGGCGTTGAGGCTGCCCAGGGTCCAGCCGCCGCCATGCAGCCACAGGATCGCCGGCACGCGCTGCGTGCCCAGGCCGAAGGGCCGGTAGATGCGCACCGGCAACTTGCCGCCGGGCCCGTCGATGGCGCGGTCGACGAGCTCGCCGATCTCCGGCGTCCTGAACGGCGTCATCGGCGTGGCCAGCGACAGCATGGTCTCGGTGAACAGCGGCCTCCCCTCGCTCACCGGCATCTCGTGGAAGGCGGGATGGCCGGATTGCTCGAAGACCTTCAGCAGCCATTGCGCGCGGGTGTCGAGCGTCTGGCCGTCGAGCGTCAGCGGCGCGCCGCCGGTGGCGACGTTGATCCACGACAGCGGAATCCTGAGCGCCAGCTTGCCGAGCTGGTTCTTCAACAGGTTGGTGAATTCGCGGCCATCCATGCCGGCAACCTATCATTGCCGGAAGCGGGCATCGAGTGTGTTGACCCCTCACCCCCGACCCTTCTCCCGCGCCGGCGCGACCGAAGATCGTCGCCTGCGGGAGAGGGATCGGGGGTGAGGGCGCCCCTCTGCGGCTCTACTGCGGCGTGATGCCCAGGCCGCGCACGAGGTCCATCCACACCGGGCCTTCCTCGTCGATGACCTTCTTCATGTACCTGTGGTCGCGCGCCGGATCGTCGATGCCGAAGGTCTCGAGGATCTTGGTGACGCGCTCGGTCTTGCCGCATTCGACGAAGATGTCCGACAGCTTCTGCACGATCTCCATCGGCGTGCCGGTCTGGTAGAAGGCGCCGATCCAGCCCTGGAGCTGGAAGCCCTTGGCGGTGCAGCCCTGCTCGAGGAAGGTGCCGACATCCGGCAGCTTCTTCATGCGCGTCGTGGTCGGCACGGCGATCGGCCGGCCCGAGCCGGACTGCAGCACGCCCGAGGCCGAGGCGACGCTGCCGCTGCCGGCATGGATCGAGCCCGAGGCCACGTCCTGCCACATCAGCGCCTCGCCGCGGTAATGCACCGCCTCCATGTTCAGGCCGTAGAACTTGTTCAGCTCGGCGACGACGACGTGGCTGTACGAGCCGGCGCCGTAGGTGCCCATGCTGACCTTGTTCTTGCGCGCGAACTCGACGAACTCCTTGAGGTTCTTCGCCGGCACGTCCTTGTGCACGATGGTCGGCAGGTGGCCGGCGCTGAAGAAGGCGACCGGCACGAAATCCTTGTCGGGATCGTAGGGCAGCTTCTTGAACAGCACCTTGTTCATGATCATCGTCGTCGAGATCGTGAACATCAAATTGTAGCCGTCGGGCGCCGCCTTCGCGAGCTGCTCCGCGCCGATCGCGCCCGAGGCGCCGGCCTTGTTCTCGACCACGAATGGCTGGCCGAGCTTCTGCGCGGCGTACTCGCTGTAGGTGCGCGCCCAGATGTCGGTGAGCCCGCCGGCGGGGAAGGTCACCGTCACCTTCACCGGCCGGTCGGGCCACTTCGACGCCTGGCCGCGCACATGCGGCGCCGCCAATGCCACGCCGGCGCCCAACGCGCCGGCGACAAATCTCCGTCGATCGACTGACACACCCATGCTTATTCCTCCCATTGCAGACGCTTTTTGTTGGCCGCGACTCTAGGGGCGCGACTTCACAGCGGCAAGCGAGCCGCGACGCCGTTGCGCACGGCGGAACGGGAGGAAGAGGCTCGCCTAGACCACCCGCTGCTTGCGCAGGTCGGCGATCTCATCCTTGGAGTAGCCCAGCCCGGCGAGGATCTCGTCGGTATGCTCGCCGAGCGTCGGCGGGCGGCGCGAGATCTCCAGCGGCGTGCGCGAGAGCTTCACCGGCTGGTCGAGGATCGGGTAGGGCTTGTGCAGGCCGGGGTAGTCGATCTGCTTGAAGAAGCCGGCTTCCTTGACGTGCGGATCGTCGAGCGCTTCCTGCGGCGTGTAGATCGGGCCGGCGGGCACGCGGGCGGCCGCCAGTTGCTTCAGCACGTCGTCGCGGCTGCGGCTGCCGCACCATTCCTGCATGATGGCGCTGATCTCCTCGCCGTTGTCGCCGCGCGCCAGGTCGTCCTTGAAACGCGGATCATCGATGAGATCCTCGCGCTTCATCATCTTGCACCAGCGCACGAAGAGCGGCTGGCCGATGGCGAGCACGTAGATCCAGCCATCCTTGCACTGATACGAGTCGCCCGGGCCGGCGGTGAAGGCGCGGTTGCCGACGCGCTCGCGGTTGAGGTTCAGCATCGCCTGCTCGATCAGGGTCGGGTTGGCGACGTTGAGCGCGCTCTTCAGGAGTGCGGTCTCGATCATCTGGCCCTTGCCGCTGCTGTCGCGCTCGCGCAGCGCGGCCAGCACGCCGACCACCGAGAGCGTCGCCGACATGAAGTCGACATAGGGCGCCGCCATGCGCACGGGCTTGTCGCCGAAGCCGGTGAGGTGCGCGGCGCCCGACATCACCTGGCCGATGGTGTCGAAGCCGACCCGATCGGCGTACGGGCCGACCATGCCGAAGGTCGAGTTGGTGACCAGGATGATGCGCGGGTTGATCGCCGACAGCGTGTCGTAGTCCAGCCCCATCTCCTTGAGCGTCTGGAACGGCAGGTTGGCGATCACCACGTCGGCGGTCTTCACCAGCCGGGCGACGACCTCGCGGCCCTCGGGCTTGGTGGGGTTGAGCGTCATGCCGAGCTTGCTGCGGTTCATCTGGAGGAAGGTGATGCCCTCGCCCTGTCGCGCCTCGTCGACCGGCGAGACCCAGCGGTCCTCGCTGCCGTCGAGCTTCTCCAGCCGGATCACCTCGGCGCCCATGTCGCCCAGCAGCGCGCCGCAGAACGGGCCGGCGATATAGCGGCCGAAATCGAGAACGCGGATCCCCGCAAGTACGCCCGACATTGAACTGGTTCCCTCCGATGGGCCGCTATGAACGGCGGTTCATGTTGCCCCGCGGGCAGGGGGCAAGTCCACCCGATAGCGACGTGTCGCGCTAACGCATGAAAGTGTTGCGCGCCTGGGGGGAGAAGACGAGGTAGACCCACATCATCGCAATGTTGCGTTCGTAGTCGACAAAAAAGGCGATCGTGCAGGCCAGCCAGACACACCAGGCGACACGCCGGCCGGCGCGACCCGGCGGTCCTCGCTGTCGTTGAGGTCGCTCAGTCCCGGCGGGTCAGGGCCGCGCGCGCGACACCCGCCATGGCATGCGCGCCCGCGGGCAGTTCGCCGCGACGCACCGCGAAATAGGCGACGGCGACGATGGGGATCAGGATCGCCAGCGCCAGCAGCTCCATCTGGGTGTTGCTGAGCGGCATGATGCCGCCGCCGGGCGTCGCCAGCACCAGCCCGCCGATGATCAGCAGCACGCGCAGCGGCCACTCCAGCGCGCCCGACCTTCGCAGGTCGCCGATGCCGGCCTGGTAGCCCTGGATGCCGCCGCAGATGAACAGCGTGCCGATCGCCACGGTGATGGTGAGGTAGATCGCCTCGGCCCACGGGATCGCGCCGCCCTCGACCGCGGGCTGCAGCACGAAGGCGGGATTGAGCACGAAGAAGAACGGGATGAAGTAGATGATGCTGCCCACCCACAGCGAGTCCCAGCCGGTCTTCATCGCCGGCGCGCCGGCGATGCCGGCGGCGGCGAAGGAGGCGATGGCCACCGGCGGCGTGATCGACGACAGCATGCCCCAGTAGAAGATGAACATGTGCACGGCCATCTTGTTCAGCCCGGCCTTCTCCAGCGCCGGGCCGACCAGGATGGCGAGGAAGATGTAGCAGGCGGTGGTCGTCAGCCCCAGGCCGAGGATCAGGCTGGTGATCGCGCACATCGCCAGCAGCAGGAGCGGCGAGGAGCCGGCGATCGCCAGCAGGTCGTTGGCCAGGCTCGACACCACGCCGGTCATCGAGAAGGCGCCGATCAGCAGGCCGCAGCCGGCAAGGATTCCGATCAGCTCGACGAAGGTGCGGCCGTTGACCTCGAGGAAGGCGCGGTACTTCTCGACGCCCCAGCGCTTGCCGCCGACGATCTCGTTGAGCAGCACGAGCAGCAGCATGCCGCCCAGCAGCGGCATCAGGAAGGCGTTCATCCAGGCGTCGAACGCGCCGTCGCCTTTCGCCGCCACTGCCTTGGTGTAGTTCTCGCCGGTCAGCGCGATGAGCACGGTCACGGAGATGGCGATGGCAAGGTTGACGGTGTTGGCGATCGTCCAGCGCCCGGGCTGTTCCCACTGGTTGATCACCAGCAACAGCGCGGTGGCGTAGAACGGCGCGTGGCTCTCGCGCTTGAAGTACAGCAGCATGACGATCAGCAGGACGATGACGAAGGCGAAGTACCAGCCGTCCTTGATCGTCGCCCAGGCGCTCGGCAGCTCCTCGCGCTTGAGCCCCGAGAGGCCGTGGCGCGCGGCATAGGAATCGACCTGCATGAACAGGCCGAGATAGTAGAGCAGCGCCGGGATGAAGGCGGCGACGGCGACCTCGGCATAGGTCGTGCCCATGAACTGCGCCATGACGAACGCGGTGGCGCCCATGACCGGCGGCGCCAGCACCGCGCCCGTGGAGGCGCAGGCCTCGATCGCGCCGGCGTAGGAGGCGCGGAAGCCGGTCTTCTTCATGACAGGGATGGTCATGGTGCCGGCGGTCAGCACGTTGGACACGATGGAGCCCGACATCATGCCGAGCAGGCCGGAGGCGAAGATGCAGACCTTGGCGGCGCCGCCGCGGAACGTGCCGCAGAGCGCGAAGGCGAGGTTGATGAAGAACTTGCCGGCGCCGGTCATCATCAGCGCGGTGCCGAAGATCAAAAAGCCGATCACCGTGTCGGCGAAGGCCTGGATCGGGATGCCCAGCAGGCTCTCGGTCGACAGCATGTGATAGGCCGAGGCCTGCTCGGCGGTCGACTGCGTGCCCTTCAGAGGCCCGAGCCAGCTTGCGCCGGCGAACAGCGGATAGAAGGTGAAGGGCGCGACGCTGAGCAGCAGGCTCCAGCCGCCGGTGCGCCGGAGCGCTTCCATCAGCACCGCCCACATCGCGTAGCCGACCCAGATCACCGCGTCGGGCGCGCCGCCGAACTCCCAGCCCAGCTCGGCGGCGCGGCGGATGTGGATCATCAGGTAGACCGCGGCGACCGCCGTGACGGCGAACAGCGCGATGTCGTACCAGGGGATGCGCGTGAGCGAGGCGCGTTCGCTGCCCGGGAAGATCAGGAAGGTGAAGGGCAGCATGGCGAGGATCAGCAGGTAGAAATACTCGGTGTTCAGCGGCGTGAAGCCGATGAAGAAGCGCAGGCCGAACTGCTGGTTGATGCACAGGAAGATGGTGATCGCGGTGAGGACGATCAGCGCCCAGCGCCAGATGCCTGTGAGGCGGCGGATGCGCGTGGTCTCGGCCTCGGCCGGGCCGGTGGTGGCATGAGGATCGTCGAACTCGACCCGCTGCTTGGCGACGGCCTCGCTCATGCGCTTGCCTCCCCGTTGTTGGTTGATGGTTATCTTGGTCTACCTTCCCCCGCAGGGGGAAGGTGGCGCGGAGCGACGGAAGGGGGATGTCTCGACGCCTCCTGCGTTCGTCTTCGACATCCCCCTTCCCCCGCAGGGGAAGGCAAGGCGGCTATTCGAAGATCGGGTCCATGCCGGCCTTGCTGAGCGCCGCCTTGCGGGCGTCCATCCAGGCCTTGGTGAAGGCCGCCTTGTCGTCCGGCGGACCGGCCTTGAGGAAGGCCGTCCAGGCCGCCGTCAGCGTGTCCTGGCGCTTGATCAGCATGACGTTGTGCGCCTCGTCGGCGTCGCTCCAGGCGCCGGCCTCCCTGAACGCCTGCACGGCGCCGGCGTGATAGGGCAGCACCCATTGGCGGTTCTGCCGCTTGAGCTCCAGGCCGGCGGCGCCGGGTGCGGCGTCCTTGTAGGCGTCGTAGCCGGCGATCATCGCCTTGGTGATGGCGTGGGTCAGCCCGGCATCCACCGTGTCGTAGGCCATGAAGATCGGATAGGGATAGTTCGCCAGCTCGGCCGGGTTGGTCTGCAGGCCCGAGCCGCAGGTCGCCATGTGCTTCGAGAAATACGGCCCGATCTTCTGCACCCGCGCCCAGCCGGCCGCGTCGCTGTGCGGCATCGTCGGATAGACCAGGCCGCGCGGCGAGGTCTCGACCTCCTTCACCTGGCCCGAGATGTTCGAGGCAGTGGCGGCGTCGATCTCGTTGTTGAGCATGCCCTTCCACATCGCGCCGTAGCTCGAGAACTCGACCAGCTTGACGTCCTTGGCCGTCAGATTGCCGAAGGCGAGGATGGCGAAGGCGTTCTGGTTGAGCGCCGGCGAGCCGACGACGATGCCGATGCGCTTGCCCTTGAGATCCTTGACCTCCTTGACGCCGGTGTCCTTGGCCACGCCGAGGCCCAGCGCGTTGCAGTCGGTCGACGACATCATCACGCGCAGCCGCTGCGGGCCCCAGTCCTTGACCGCGAACTCGAACACCGATTCCTGCGCGAAGTAGGCACCGATGCCCATGGCCGAGAACTGCGCGCGGCTGGTGCGCATCGGCATCAGCCGCGCCACGTCGTTGCCGGCCGGCAGGATGCGCAGGTCGGCGCCGTGCCGGTCCTTCAGCACCTTGCCGACGGCGACGGCGATGTTGAAGCCCGACGAGCCGGTGTCGTAGGCGGTGGCCGTGAGTGTCGACGGCAGCTTGACGTCCTGCGCCTGGACGGCGAAGGCGAAGCCCAGGACGAGCGCGAACGCCATCCCGGGCGCAATGCGATTGCGCATGGCGACTTCCTCCCTGTTGATGTCCGGGCGGCGACGGGTTGGCTCCCGCCTGCCGCATTGGCACGCGTACGCTTGACGCCTACTCGAACACGGGCTCCATGCCGGCCTTCTTCAGCGCCTCGGCACGCGCCTTGATCCAGCCCTCGGCGAAGGCCTTGTCGTCGCCCTTGGCGGCGGCGCTGTAGGCCTTCCACGCCTCGATCATCACCGTCTGGCGCTTGACCAGCGCGTCATTGTGCTTCTGCGCCGCGTCGCTCCAGACGCCCTTCTCCTTGAACGCCCGGATGGCGCCGTCGTGGTAGGGCACGACCCACTCGAAGTTCTGCTTGTCGAGGGCCATGCCGTCGGCGCCCGGCGCGCTGCCCTTGTAGTCGGGGAAGGTGTCGAGCATCGCCTTGGTGATGGCGTGGATCGCCTCGGCCGGACGGTCGGCGTAGGTCATGAAGATCGGATAGGCGTAGCCGGCCATCACCACCGGCGTCTTGTCGAGCCCGCCCGAGCCGCAGCTCGCCTTGACCGGCACGAAGTAGGGCGCGCGCTTGTGCACGCGGGCCCAGCCGTCCTTGTCCTCGGCCGGCATCGGCGGCCAGATGATGCCGCGCGGCGAGGTGTCGGCCTCCTTCGACTGGCCCGAGATGGTCGACGACAGCGCGACGTCGGCCTCGTTGTTGATGATGCCCTTCCACATCGCGTTGTTGGACGAGAACTCGACCAGCTTGACGTCCTTCTCGCTGAGCCCCGCGAAGCCGATCAGCGCCAGCGCGCCCTGGGTCAGCGCCGGCGAGCCGACGACGACGCCGACGCGCTTGCCCTTGATGTCCTTGATCTCCTTGACGCCGGTGTCGCGCGCCACCGCCAGGCCCAGCCCGTTGCACGAGGTCGCCATCAGCATCAGCCGCACCGGTTGCGGGCCCCACGACCTGGCGCCGAACTCGAAGAGGCCTTCCTGCGCGAAATAGGTGCCGACGCCCATCTGCGAGATCACCGCGCGGTTGGCGCGCACCGGCGCCAGCCGGCCGGTGTCGTTGCCCGACGGCAGGATGCGCACGTCGCTGCCCAGCTTCGCCTTGAACTGCTGGCCGATGGCGACGGCGATGTTGAAACCGGAGGAGCCGGTGTCGTAGGCGGTCCAGGATTGCTCCTTCGCCATCTGCGCGACCGCGGCGGGGATCACGGCAATCACACTCAAAGCGGCAAGCGACGCTGCCACGCATACGCGTTTCATCTGCTCATTCCTCCCAACGGCACGCGCTCTTGCGGCGCGGTCTCTGTGCAAGGCTTCATGTTGCCCGCCGACAGGGAAGGAGTCCAGCGCGCGGGGCCGACGGGCGTAGGGGCGGAGATTCGCCGTGCCGGGCGGGCATCGGCGCGATGCCATCGACATCCGTAGAGGCAGGAATGGGGAACGGCGCGATTCCATGTCTTTCTATGGCGCATGAATGCACGGGCTGAAGCGCTGGCGTGGGCGCTGGGCGGACTGGATGGCGCGCTGCCCGGCGCACGAGGACGGCACGCGCGGAACGCCGGTCGAGACCTGTATCGCCGCGCGGCGGCTGGCCTGACGGCCGAACACCTCCTTCGCTGCTCTGTTCCCTGCGTAACAGACGAGGTCGGGCAGGCGGCCCATCGTGCCGGTAGGAGGTGGTCAGCATGCTGAAGTTCGATCCCTATCCGATCACGATCAACGGCTCGCGCAAGGACGACGAGATTCGCGCGAAGGTCAGGGCGCGCTTCGACAAGGGCGAGATCACCGAGGTCCAGAAGATCGAGGAGCTGGTGCGGCTGCAGCCCAACAAGTGGGACTACGTCGCCGATCCGAGCCCGGCGGCGGTCCACTACGAAGGGCGCGTGCGGGCGATCCTGAGCTACATCAGGGCCAATACGCTGGGTCACTGCCTGCTCGACATGCTGCGCATCGGCGGCAGCCTGCCGATCTGGATCATCCCCTACGATTCGGACCAGATCGAAATGCAGGGCGACGGCAATGCCAACGTCACCTGGGCACCCTACGACTATGTCGGCATGCGGGCGGTGCGCGTGGCCTATTCCTTCGACATGTTCACCTACGATTCGTGGGGCAAGGAGCCGGGCTCGCGCCCCGACGAGGTGCTCTTCCACGAGATGGTGCACGCCTATCGGCACGCCAACCCGAAGGTGAAGATGAAGCAGGACGTGACCTTGCCCGGCTACGACGATCATGAGGAGTTCCTCGCGCACCAGCTCGCCAACGTCTATCGCTCGATGGCCGGCGCCAAGAAGTTCAACCTCGACTACAAGAAGAAGAAGGTGACCACGGCGGCCGAGTGCGAGGCGGCGCTGCGCTCGAGCAACCAGCTGATGGATGCGCTGAAGCTCTTCCTCGACAGCGATCCCCTGACCAAGCGCGTGGCGAAGATGAAGACGCTCTACAACCCGTTCGCCGACTTCGAGCGGCTCAAGCGACCCTGAGCCGGCGGGCCGCAAAAGGGTCACAACCCCGTGATGGCTCCTGCGCGCGCCAAATGCGTTTGAGGCACGCGCAGGAGGATCACCATGCACGGCGCCGCTCCCCAGACCAGCACGATCACCGCCAGCAGCCTCTACAGCCTCTTCTCGCTGGTGATCCTGATCCTGGCGCTCGGCTTCCTCGGCGCGCTGGTGTGGCTGATGCTGCAGTAGCCGAGCGTCACGCCGCGCGTGCGTAGCGCCCCGGCGGCTGGCCGACGGCGCGGCTGAAGGCGGTGCTGAAGGTGCTGGCCGAGGCGTAGCCGACGCGCCGCGCGATCTCCTCCAGCCCGAGCTCGCGGCGGCGCAGCAGGTCCTTGGCCATCGCCATGCGCCAGGCCAGCAGATATTCCATCGGCCGCTTGCCGACGATCCGGCTGAAGCGCTCGAAAAACACCGAGCGCGACAGGCCGGCCTTGCGCGCCAGCTCGGGTACGCTCCACGCCCGCTCGGCGTCGCCGTGCATCGCCCGCAGCGCGCCGGATAGTCGCGCATCGGCCAGGCCGCCGAGCAGGCCGGGCGGCGCGTCCTTGCCGTGGCCGGCGCGCAGCGCCTCGATCAGCAGCACCTCGACCAGCCGGCTCAGCACCAGCTCGCGGCCCGCCGCCCGGCCGCGGCTCTCCTCGCCGACCAGGCGCACCAGCAGCGACAGCCGCTCGACGCCGCACACATGGATCATCGCGGGCAGGAGCGACACCAGCAGCGCCGCGTCGGGCGAGTCGAAGACGAAGTAGCCGCCCAGCAGCCGCACATCGGGCCTGCCGCCGCGCCGTCCGTGGCGGATTTCGCCGGTCGCCGTCGCGCTGGCTTCGCGCTTCGGATCGAGGCGTCTGGGCGTCGCCGCCGGCTCGACGCTCGACAGGGTGAAGGCGGGCGTCGCCGGCAGCAGCACGAAGTCGCCCTGCCGCAGCAGGACCGGCCGGGTGCCGTCGACCGCGAGCCGGCAGCCGCCCTCGAGCACGGCGCAGAAGCCCGGCTGGCCGAACGCCGAATAGCGCACCGCCCAGCGTCCGGCACCGCTGATGCCCTTGGCGAACACGGTGCGCGGCCGCAAGAGCGCGATCACCTGCGACAGCGGATCGCTCATGTCAGGACTCCTGCGAATGAAATCCGGACTTCTGCCCGCAGATAGTCCGATCCGGCGGCGCTACATCTACGCCATCGACACCGCGATGGGAACTGCCATGAAGACCGTGCTGATCACCGGCTGCTCCTCGGGCTACGGCCTGGAGACCGCTCGCCATTTCCATGACCAGGGTTGGCGCGTCGTCGCCACCATGCGCACGCCACGCGCCGGCATCCTCCCGCGCTCGGACCGGCTGAGCGTGCTGCCGCTCGATGTCACGCGGCCCGACTCGATCGCCGCGGCGCTGCAGGCCAGCGGACCGCTCGACGTGCTGGTCAACAATGCCGGCGTCGGCCTGTTCGGCGCCTTCGAGGCGACGCCGATGGCTGAGGCGCGCCGGGTGTTCGAGACCAACACCTTCGGCGTGATGGCGATGACCCAGGCGGTGCTGCCGCAGATGCGCGCGCGCCGCTCAGGCATCGTGGTCAACGTGACGTCGAGCGCGACGCTGGCGCCGATGCCGCTGGTCGCGGTCTACACCGCCAGCAAGACGGCGATC
>CAYNOF010000087.1:0-3458 GCA_964398335.1 uncultured Rhizobiaceae bacterium | reverse complement strand
GGCCGCTGCCCGATGGCGGCGCGTCGGTGCTGATGATCGATGCCGAGGACGCACCCGAGATGCCGACCTTCCGGCGCATCGCCGCCGATGGCCGCACGCTGGAGAACCACAAGCTCGAGGATGTCGCGCAGTTCTTCGCCTGCGCCGTGCTGATCGGGCCGCGCAGCCATGTCCGCGGTGCGTCCGACTACGACGTCAAGCTGCAGCGCAACGTCAAGACGGAGATCCTGTGGCACGAGATCGGCCGCGGCATCACCCACCGCATCGACACCGGCCTGCGCGCCTGCTCGCAGATCGTGCGCGACGGCGCGAACGCCATCTTCATCTCCGAGGCCGCCGAACCCGGGACGAAGAGGCTGCTGCTGGCGCTGGCGCCCGAGGGCGTCGTGCGCTGGCGGCTCGAGCTGCCGGGCTCGCTCGACGTCGCGGCGGCGGCCGACGGCGGCGCCGTCGTGCTGCGGGAGATCAAGGAAGCGGACAAGCCGCCGCGCCTGCTGCTGAGCCGCTACGCGCCGCCCTGAGGCGGGTAAGCCTCGCTGACCCATTGCCCGCGTGACTTGGTTGTGAGGCCGCGCAAGACTCGCCGCCGGGCCGGGATCGGACCCGGCAAGTCCACGGGAGGACCAGCATGCAGTTCGGGTACTTCACCATGCCATCGCATCCGCCGGAGCGGCCGCTGGCGACAGGACATGAATGGGACCTCCAGGTGATCCGCTGGCTCGACGAGCTGGGCTTTACCGAATGCTGGATCGGCGAGCACCACACCGCGCCGTGGGAGCCGCATCCGTCGCCCGACCTGCTGGTGGCGCAGGCGCTGATGCAGACCAAGAACATCCGGCTCGGGCCGGGCGGCTTCCTGCTGCCCTATCACCATCCGGCGGAGCTGGCCAACCGCGTCGCCATGCTCGACCACATCTCCGGCGGCCGGCTGAATTTCGGCGTCGCCGCGTCGGGCCTGCCCAGCGACTGGGCGATGTTCAACGTCGACGGCATGTCGGGCGTCAATCGCGACATGACGCGCGAGGCGCTGGATATCATCCTGAAGATGTGGAGCGCCAAGGAGCCCTTCGACTACAAGGGCAAGTTCTGGCACGTCACCGCGCCCGACACGATGTTCGGCTTTCTCAAGCCGCACATCAAGCCGCTGCAGACGCCGCATCCGCCGATCGGCGTCGCCGGGCTCAGCAAGGGCTCCGACACCCTGAAGCTGGCGGGCGAGAAGGGCTTCCTGCCGATGAGCCTCAACCTCAGCCCGGCCTATGTCGGCAGCCACTGGGAGGCGGTCGAGATCGGCGCGGCGCGCGCCGGCCGCACGGCCGATCGCGGCGAGTGGCGCATGGTGCGCGAGGTCTTCGTCGCCGACACCGACGAGGAGGCGATGAAGCTCTCGGTCGGCTCGATGATGGGCCGCATGATGCGCGAGTACTTCCTGCCGCTCCTGGGGCAGTTCGCCTTCCTCGAATACCTCAAGGCCGATCCGAACCACGCCGATTCCGACGTCACGCCGGAATACTGCGCCAAGCACAACTGGATTGTCGGCTCGCCCAGGACCGTGATCGAGAAGATCGAGAAGGTCTACGACGAGGTCGGCGGCTTCGGCCAGCTGCTGGTCTTCGGCTTCGACTACGTCGAGAACCCCAAGGCCTGGCACCGCTCGCTCGAGCTGCTGTCGAAGGAGGTGATGCCCAAGGTGCAGCACCTCAAGCCGAAGAAGCCGATGGCCCGCGCCGCGGCGGAGTAAGGCCTCTTCGGGAGCCCGGCGCTCCCGGTCAGAGCCCCTTGGCCGCGTCGAGCACCGCCTCGACGTGGCCGGGCACCTTCACCTTGCGCCAGATCTTGCGCACCGTGCCCGTCGCGTCGATCAGGAACGTGGCGCGGTCGATGCCCATGTACTTGCGGCCGTAGAGGCTCTTCTCGATCCAGGTGCCGTACTTCTCGCAGATCTTGCCGTCCTCGTCGGAGACCAGCGGGAAGTTCAGCTCATACTTCGCCTTGAACTTGTCGTGGCGCGCGACGCTGTCCCTGGACACGCCGATCACTGTCGCTTTCGCCTTGCTGAAATCGGGCAGCGAGTCGCGGAAGCCGCAGGCCTCCCTGGTGCAGCCCGAGGTGTCGTCCTTGGGGTAGAAGTACAGGATCACCGCCTTGCCGCGCAGTTCGCTGAGCTTGATCTTCTTGCCGCCATCGGTGACGGCGGTGAAATCCGGCGCCTTCTTGCCTTCCTCGACGCTCATGCCTTGTCCTCCTCGCGCGGCGGCAGGGCGGCCGCCGGCTTCTCGATGATCTCGGCGTAGACCGCATAGGCGGCATCGGCCGTCGCCTGCACCTTGTCGCGCAGAAGCTCGAACCTGTCGACGCCGCCGGCCTTGGCCAGCAGCCGGCGCAGCCCCTCCGGCGCCTTGGCCTCGTCGAAAGCCTCGTCCTGCTCCTCCAGGGCCAGCCGCATCAGGCCCTGCAAGGATGACCACAGGCGATAGGCCTCGATCAACGTCGCGGCGGCGGCGGGCGCGAGGATGCGCGCGTCGCGCAGCAGGATCAGCGTATCGACGATGTGGCGCGCCAGCAGGAAGGGCTTGGCGTGCGCGTGCAACAGCATCAGGTAGCGCGCGGTGAACTCGATGTCGAAGAAGCCGCCGCGCAGCAGCTTGAAGTCCCACAGGCTCTTCGATGGCCGATGCTCGACCAGCCGCGCGCGCATCTCGGCGACGTCGCGCAGCAGGGAGGCGCGGTTGCGCGGTCGCGACAGGGCGGCCGCGATCGCCGCGTCGATGCGCGCGGCCAGCAGCGGCGGGCCCGACACGACGCGCGCGCGCGCCAGCGCCAGGTGCTCCCAGGTCCACGCCGATTCGCGCTGGTAGGTCTCGAAGGCGCCGAGCGAGGTGGCGAGCGGGCCCTTGTTGCCGGAGGGCCGCAGGCGCATGTCGACCTCGTACAGCGTGCCCTCGTTGGTCGGCGAGGCGAGCGCGCCGACGATGCGCTGCATCAGCCGCGCGTAGTAATGCGCCGGCGTCAGCGGCCGCTCGCCGTCGGATTGCTCGGCGCCCTCGGGCACCTCGTAGATGAAGATCAGGTCGAGGTCGGAGGACGCCGTCATCTCGCGGCTGCCCAGCCGGCCCAGCGCGACGATGGCGCTTGCCGCGCCGGCGATGTGGCCGTGCTGGCCGGCGAAAATGCGCTGGATGCGCGCCGGCAATTCGCCCAGCACGGCCTCGGCGATGTCGCTGTAGGCGGCGCCGGCGAGCTCGGGCGACAGCGTGCCGGCGAGCTGCTGCACGCCGACGCGGAAGCGCTGGTCGTTGGCCCAGCGCCTGGAGATGTCGAGGATGTCCTGCTCGTCCTCGGCCATGTCGAGCGCGCGCGAGAGATCGCCCGACAGGCTGGCACGGTCGGGCAGGGAGTCGAAATAGTCACGCGTCAGCACGCCGTCGAGCAGGATCGGTCGGCGACCGAGATGCGTG
>CAYNOF010000086.1:0-10313 GCA_964398335.1 uncultured Rhizobiaceae bacterium | reverse complement strand
CTTCGTTTGGAAATAGCGCCGGGCGCGGCCGATGACCTCTTCGGAGTAGGGCGTCGCCATGGCGATCTTCGACACCTTGAGCGCTTTCATCGCCCGGCCCATCGCCTGGGCGGAGGTGAGCGACGGCACGCCCGATGCCTCGGTCATCCGCTTCACCGTCACCGCATCGTAGTCGTCGGCGAACAGGCTGGCCGAGGTTTGCGCCAGCACGATCACCTCGACCCGCGCGTCGCCGAGAAGCTTCGCCTGATAGGCGACGTCGTCATCCTTGCTCGGCGAGAACGGCGTATTGCCGCCCTTGCCGAGCCGCCCCGTGTGCACCTGCAGATCAGGCGCCAGGCGACAATACTCGATCTCGCACGTGGTGTTGGTCGAGGGGACCAGGATCCCGAAATGTCGCGGCATGACATCGTTCCCCGTTCGATGTCAGCGTGGCACACGCGGCGTGCGGTTTCCATCGTGAACCTCCTTCTCAGGCCTGCCGTCACGACTTCCCCGTCGCCATCCTGATGGGCGTTTTCGTTGTCAATTTGCGCAACAGGAACCCACAATGCGTCCAACGCACGAAGGCTGGAGCCGATTGTGAAGAACCTTGCGAAGGTGATTCCCACGATCGTCCTTGCATGGGCGGTGGGATCGAGTGGTGCGATGGCAGAATCGTGCTTTGAAACCCGGTTCGGCCTGATCAACCAGACCATCAATTTCGCCGCAAACGACACAAACGCCGTCGTGCAATACAAAGTATGTCTGACAGCCGAACGGATCGCGACTGCCGACATTCTGAATCCGGGCGGCACTTTGGTCACGCTTGAGTCTTCCCCCGAAGGAACCGAAACCGGATGCGCCTTTGTCATTTCGAACAAATCACTGGCCGCCAGGCTGATTACCTATGAAGGCTCCACGAGTAAGGCAGACGTGACGCTGAACGTTTGTGTCCTGCCTTAGAGGCGCGTCCGGCCGGACCTGTCCGGTAGACGGCATGGCGCGATCCGTGATCGCCGTTGCGATCAGAGCTTGAGAGATGGCAAGCTCGCGCGCATGGACATCACCACCACCGACGCACTTTCCCAGCACATCTCCGACGCGGCGCTGAAGATCGAAGACAAGGTCATCGCCTGGCGCCGCGATATCCACCAGAACCCCGAGCTCTCCTACCAGGAGACCCGCACCGCGGCGCTGGCCGCAGAGCACCTGAAGGCGCTGGGCTACGAGGTACAGACCGGCGTCGGCATCACTGGTGTGGTGGGCGTGCTGAAGGGCGGCAAGCCGGGCGGCGTGGTGGCGCTGCGCGCCGACATGGACGCGCTGCCGGTCGAGGAGCGCGTCGACCTGCCGTTCGCGTCGAAGGCCAAGGCGCAGTATCTCGGCCAGACCGTTCCGGTCATGCATGCCTGCGGCCATGACTGCCATGTCGCCATCCTGATGGGCGTGGCCGAGATCCTCGCCGGCATGCAGGCCGAGATCCCGGGCACGGTGAAGCTCATTTTCCAGCCCAATGAGGAAGGCTCCAACGACGGCCGTCCGTCCGGGGCCAAGGCGATGATCGCCGATGGTGCGATGGCCAACCCCGCGCCGTCGGCCGTGTTCGGCCTGCACGTCACCTCGGGCGTGCGCTCCGGCGTGATCGCGCTGCGGCCCGGCGGGCTGATGGCCAGCGCCGACCGGCTGAAGATCGACGTCGACGGCCGCCAGACGCACGGCTCGCAACCGTGGCGCGGCGTTGACCCGGTGGTCACCTCGGCGCAGATTATCCTGGCGCTGCAGACCATCGTCAGCCGCCAGATCGATCCCACCATCTCGCCGGCCGTGGTCTCGGTCTCGACCATTCATGGCGGCGTGCGCAACAACATCCTGCCCGACTCGGTCGCCATGGAAGGCACCATCCGCACCCACGACGAGGGCGTGCGCGCCGATATCTGGAAGCGCATCGACAAGACCGCCACCACCATCGCCGAGGCCGCCGGCGCCAAGGCCACGGTCACGGTCTTCCAGGGCGTGCCCGTCACCTACAACGATCCCCGCCTCACCGATTGGGGAACGGGCAGCCTCAAGGATGGCCTCGACACGCAGCGCATCACCGATATCCGCCCCGTGATGGGCGCGGAGGATTTCTCCTACCTGGCCCAGGTCGTGCCGGGCATGTTCTTCTTCCTCGGCATCACGCCGCCGGAGGAAGACCCGCGCCAGGCGCCCGCCAACCATTCGCCGCTGTTCCACGTCCACGAGCCCGCGCTGAAGTACGGCGTGCGCGCCTTGGCCTATCTCGCGATGGATTACCTCAGGCGCGGCGTCAGGTAGGGCTCTTCACCTCCCAATCGTCGGTGTGTGATCGCATAAGTTGTATTGCCGATAGTATATTCATCTCCTATGTTGTTTGCCGCTGATGTCTGATGGGGGAAGACATGAACGGCAGATCAGACAAAGACCGACCTTGGGCCGGGCGCAGGGTGCCCGGCCGGCTGATCGCCGCCGCATCATCGTTTCTGCTGCTGTGCGGCATCGCGTCGGCGCAGACTGCACTGGATCGCGCGCGGCAGGACCAGATCGTGAGCGTGCCGGCCGGCGATGATGCGATGGAGGCCGCCTTCGCCAAGGCGCGCGCCACGCTCGACGGCTTCCTCGCCCTGCTCGACAAGCCGCCGCCGAACACCGGTATCTACACGGTGAAGCTCCGCATCGTCGACCCGCGCAGCAACAAGGTCGAGTTCTTCTGGGTCGGCGCCTTGGAACGCGACGGCGATGAGTTCAGCGGCCGTATCGACAATACGCCACGATCGGTCACGAATGTTCGCCAGGGCCAGGTCGTGCGCTTCACGCGCGCAGAGATCTACGACTGGATGTATGCCGACTCCAACTTCACCAATGCCCAGCGAAGCATAGTGGGCAACTTCACGCTCTGCGCCCTGCTCACACGCGAGAAGCCGGAGGAGGCGGCGGCGGTAAAGCGTGAAACCGGGCTGGTCTGCGACTGATCACATCTTCTTGGCACGTCGCGAGCCGTTGCCTCCCGCAGCAGAAGAGCACCGAGGTCTCGATGCCTGGTCCGCTTGCTTGTCTTCCTCCGGGAGAACAGGACGAGGGGCAGTGGGCAGAAGAATCGCCATAACAGAGTTCGGTGGTGAAGGCGCTGGCTCGAATGTCTGCGCCGCTCCGGTTCGGCCGTTTCAGCGCCTCCCCGACGAGAGCGCGGTTCGCGGCTTTCTCGTTTTGGCGACGGTATCCTCCAGATCGAGGACCACGTCATCCGCGCCGCAATCGAAGACCTTCATGACCCTCCGCGCATGGCTGTCAGGCGCGAAGGGAAAGCTGCGGTACGCGGGCATGATCAATAGCCCAGCGCCACGTCGACTTCCTGCAGGAGCCGTCCTCCCGCCTTGAGGCTGCGGATGTTCGCGGCGACCTCGGTTACCAGCTGGCTCACGGTCGGCCGCCGCGCCACGTGCGGCATGATCGTGACCCTGGGGTGCAGCCAGAGCGGACTTTCCGTTGGCAGCGGCTCGGGCCAAAGCGCGTCCAGGGCGGCATATGACAGCTGTCCCGAATCGAGGGCGGCGATCAGGTCCTGCTCGACCACGTGCCGGCCGCGCCCGATGTTCACCAGCATGGCGCCTTTCGGCATCATGGCGAACGTGCGCGCGCAGAAGATGCCCTCGGTCTGCGGCGTCAGCGGCAGCAGGCAGACGGCGATGTCGGTCTGGCCGAGAAACGATGCAAGCTGATCGGGGCCGTGGAAGAGGGGGACCTCCGCGTCCGGCCGCGGCGAGCGGACCCAGGCGGATACCTTGAAGCCCAGCGACTGCAGGACCAGCGCCGGCGCTTTGGCCATCATGCCGAAGCCCAGGAAACCGACGCGCCGCTGCTCGGGCCGCATGATCGGCACCCGGCGCCACTCCCGCCTCGCCTGGGCTGCCTGGTAGGCCGGCATGTCGCGATGCAGGCGCAGCACGTGCATGATCACGTACTCCGTCATCATCGGATCGCCGCCCGGCGGCTCCACCTTGCCGAGCGGGACCCTCGGCAGCTTGGGATGCTTGACGATGTCCTCCACGCCGGCCGCGCGGCTGAACATGGCCTTCAGGTTGGGAAAGGCGGGAAGCTGGTTGAAATCCGGATGCATGAACGCGAGGTATTCGATGTCCTTGACTTCGCCCGCCTCGGGCCAGAAGCGAATCGGCAGATCGGGGACCTGCTCCTTGAAGGCCTCGCGAAAGGCTTCGGCACTCCCGATGATCTTGTCCAGGTTGACGATGAGCAGCGCCATGCAGCCTCCGGCGTGACATCAATGGCGACGTGTCACTCATCGCGATGATAGAGGAGAAGACGGACCAACCCAAACCGCGGGGGCGGCTGTTTCGCCGCGTCAGCGTATCCGGAACAGCTTGCCCTTGGACCGGGTGATTCTCTTCAAGCCGCCCTCATGCCCATCGCCCTTGCCTGGCGGGCATCGAAGCGGCGGCGAACATCGTCGTAGTGATGGCCCTTCATGCCACCACGCACGGTATCGGGCTCGGTGGCGCCAAAGAAGACGGCCCAGCTTTCCGGGAGTCGTCGCGAACCCGGAGGTGCCAGCCACAGCCGATAGAGCGTGCGCTTCTTCTCATCCTCGTGATGATCCTCGAAGCTGGTGCGCGAATGCAGCATGGACTGGTTGCACAGGATCTGGAGATCGCCCGGCTCGAGATACATGCAGAACATGTTCTCCGGCCGACGCAGCACCGCATCGAAATACTCCATCGCCGCGCGCTGCGCCTCGGTCAGCTGCGGCACACCGTCGAGCTTCTGCGCGTTCTCGATACGGTTGCGGTTCCATCTGCAGAAGACGCGGCCCTCGCGGGTCGAGCAGATGGGAACCGCGTACCACGGCGCTTCGCTCTCGGTCTGTTCGCCGTTACGGCTGAACGGATAGTCTGATGTGAGCGTCCGGGCGTAATCCGGCCGTTCGGCCTTGACGATGTCGAAGGCGGTGGCGGCGCTCGCGCACATGCTCATGCCGCCGACGGGCGCCTGATTGTAGCAGGAGAGCAGCACGACGTCGGCGCTGTCGCTATGGAAGTCGAGCTCGGCCTTGGAATTGTAGCCGCGACCAGTCGGGCCGCGGTAGGCCTGCCCGACATCCCTGACTTCGGTGATGTAGTCGCTGGCCCGGTTCTGCGGCCGGGCGACGCCGAAATGCAGGCCGATCACCCAGGTCATCAGCCGGAACTCGGCCGGCGTCACGCCCGTGCGCGGCAGGTTCTTGACCAGCGCCATGCCGCGACCATCGCTTACCTCACGAAACGCGCGCGCAAGGGTGGGCAATGCCCCGTCCAGCGCGAAGTCGTCCCGCATCCAGTCGAGGATCGGACGGCGAGCGGGATCGCCGACAGCCCGCACCGCGGCCAGCAGGGCCGCATTCTCGGCGGCGGGCAACGGGTAGACCCAGCTCCTGTCGGTCTCGACCTCGCGAACGGTCCAGGCGGAGGCGGCAGAAGACGGCGTTGCCATGATTCGTCTCCCTGGTCGGCCCTCAGGCCAAGCCTGCCGAAGCGCCGGGCCAGTGCCGCATAGTACCCAATTGATTCCTGCGAGCGAACCGGCCGCTCGGGCCGGCGGACGCCTGAGCGGCCTGAGCACGCGCCTGCGGTGGCACAGGACTTGCGACACTTTTCGCAAGCGGCTGTTCGCGTTCCAGGCCTGGGAGCGAGGAGTGCCTCCACAGGAGGGCGAGGCATGTCTTCACAGAACGGACGTCGGATGATGCGTCTCGGTGCCTTCGTGCACGAGACCGGCCAGCATGTTGCCGCCTGGCGCCACCCCAAGGCGCATTTCCATTCCGGCACCAGATTCGCCGACATGGTCGAGGTCGCCCGGACTGCCGAGCGCGGCAAGTTCGACTTTCTGTTCCTGGCCGATACCGCCGCCGTCAACCTGGCGGGCACGCCGGACTCGCGTTCGCGCATGGGCAAGGTGGTCAAATTCGAGCCCATGACCATCTTGTCGGCACTCGCGGCCGTGACGAAGAATCTTGGCTTTGTCGCAACCTCGACCACGACGTTCAACGAACCCTACACGCTGGCGCGCCAGTTCGCCTCGCTCGACCAGATCAGCGGCGGTCGCTGCGGCTGGAACCTCGTGACCTCGAACAACGAGGACGATGCGCTGAACTACAGCCGCGAGCAGCATCTTGCGCACGCCGACCGCTACGAGCGCGCCATCGAGTTCGCCGACGTGGTCAACGGCCTGTGGGACAGCTGGGACGAAGACGCATTCATCCGCGACAAGGAATCGGGGATCTTCTTCGATCCGTCGAAGCTTCATCCGCTCTATCACAGGGGCAAGCATTTCCAGGTGCGCGGGCCGCTCAACGTCGCCTGCTCGCCGCAGGGCAGGCCGGTGCTGGTGCAGGCCGGCGCGTCGGGCACCGGGCGCGATGTCGCCGCCCGCCTGGCCGAGCTGGTGTTCACGGCCCAGACGACCTTCGAGCAGGGCAAGGAGTTCTATGGCGACGTGATGGCACGCCTGCCGCGCTACGGCCGTTCGCCGGACGAGGTGCTGGTGATGCCCGGCCTGTATCCCGTGGTGGCGCCGACGGAGTCCGAGGCGCGCGAGAAGTTCGACTACCTGCAGTCGCTGATCCATCCCAGTGTCGGCATTGCCGTGCTGGAGCACACGATCGGCGTGCACGATCTCGACAAGCTGCCGCTCGATGGGCCGGTGCCCGAGATGCCCGACACCAACGGCCCGCTCAGCCGCCAGCGCCTCCTGCTGGAGCAGGCGCGGCGCGACAAGCTCACGCTCTGGGAGCTGTGCCTGGCCAATGCCGGGCCGCGCGGCCACGTGCTCACCATCGGCACGCCGGGCCAGGTCGCCGACGAGATGGAGCACTGGTTCAGGGACGGCGCGGCCGACGGCTTCAACGTGATGCCGGCCTGGCTGCCGGGCTCGCTCGACGATTTCGTGGACCTGGTGATTCCCGAGCTGCAACGCCGGGGCCTGTTCAGGACGGAGTATGAAGCCATGACCCTGCGCGACAATCTCGGCCTGCCGCGGCCGATCAACCGCTTCAAGGCGGCTCGCCTCGCGGGAGCCGCGCAATGAGCGGCCGCGTCCTCGGTCGGCGTCAGGCCGGCAAGCTGGCCGCCGGCGCCGCCATCGCCAGCGCCGTCGCTGCCGGCAATCTGCGCACGGCCGCCGCCGCCGACGCCTCGACCTTCGTCAGCGGCTTCGCCTTGCCGTTCAATCTCGACCCGCATCAGGTCTACGACGTGCCGATGCAGTCGATGATGCTGAACGCCTACGACAATCTCTATCGCTACCAGAACGATCCGCCGCAGATCGTGCCGTGGCTGGCCGAGAGCCACACGGTGACGCCCGATGGCCTCGTCTGGGAATTCAAGCTGCGGCCCAACCTGAAATTCCACGACGGCAGCCCGATCGCCGCGGAAGACGTGGTGTACTCCTTCCGGCGCGTGTTGGCGCTGGGGCTCGCGCCGGCGGGCGCCTTCCTGAAGATCCTGAAGCCCGAGAACATCACCGCGCCCGAGCCGCTGCTGGTGCGCTTCAAGCTGGAAACGTCGTACGCGCCGTTCTTCGCCGCGATTCCCGCGATCTGCGTCGTCAACCCGCGCGCGATCAAGCCGAACGAGAAGGACGGCGACTGGGGCAAGGCCTGGCTCGCCTCGAACGGCGCGGGGTCAGGCGCCTATCGCATCATCCCCGAGGGCTACCGGCCGCTCGAGTATCTCGACATGGTGATCAACGAGGATCATTTCCTCGGCTGGAAGGACAATCCCAAACCGGTGAAGAAGATCGCCTATCGCCCGACCAAGGAGACATCGACGCGCATCCTGGCGCTGCTGAACGGGTCGCTCGACTGCACGGACCCCAACCTGCCGGCCGACCAGGTCGAGCAGATCAATTCTTCGAAGATCGCCTTCGTGCAGAAGGACATCGTCATGCGGACCTTCGTCATCCGCATGAACAACACCAAGCCGCCTTTCGACAATCTCAACGCCCGGCGCTGCTTTGCCCACGCCTTCAACTACATGGGCTTCATCAATGACATCCTGGGCGGTTACGCGACGCGCGATCCGTATCCCATGCCCGAGAACCTGTGGGGCATCCCCAAGGATGCCAAGGGTTACGACTACGATCTCAAGAAGGCCAAGGAGTACTTCGCCAAGGCGGTGGCCGACGGCGCGCCGATGAAGCGGCAGTTCGAGATTCACGTTCAGTCCGAGAACGAGCAGAGCGTGCAGGGTGCCCAGCTCTTCCAGAGCGATCTGGCGCAGATCGGCATCAACCTGAAGGTCGTCGGCAACATCTGGTCGAACCTCACGGCGGCGGCGGCCAAGCCCGACACCACGCCGGACATGTGGGTCCATTGGGTCAGCACGTACTTCGTCGATCCCGAGAACTGGGTCGGCCAGATGTACGACAGCCAGTTCCATGGCACCTGGAAGGCGTCGGCCTACTACAAGAACGCCGAGGTCGACGCGCTGCTGCGCAAGGCGCGCGGCTTGACCAGGCAGGAGGAGCGCGCACCGCTCTACGAGGAGGCCATCCGCAAGATCATGGCCGATTCGCCCGACATCTGGATCTACAACTCGATGCAGCTCCAGGGCTTCAACAAGCGGGTGAAGGGCCGCCGGTTCTGCACCGTCGGCCAGGGCGCGGAGATTCGCTGGATCACGCTCGACGGCTGAGATGCTGCGCTTCGTCCTCAGGCGCTGCATGCTCGTTCTGCCGTCCCTGTTCGGACTGCTGGTCGTCACGTTCCTGCTGATCCGTGTCGTGCCCTCGGACCCGGCCGTGGCGATGGCCGGCGACGCCGCCACGCCCGAGCAGATCGAGCGCCTGCGCAAGCAGTACGGCCTCGACCGCCCGATCTGGGAGCAGTTCGTCGCCTATGTCGGCAGGGTTGCCACGCTCGATCTCGGTGAAAGCGCCTTTTCGCGCCGGCCGGTCGCGCTCGACATCGCCCAGCGCCTGCCGGCGACCCTGGCGCTGACCTTCTGCGCGCTGGCCATCTCGATTCTCGTGGGCGTGCCGCTGGGTGTGCTGGCCGGGCTGACGCACAATACCTGGCCCGACTACCTGATGCGCGTCTTCTCGGTCCTCGGCATCGCCGTGGCGGCCTTCTGGTTCGCCATCATGCTGCAGCTCCTGTTCGCGATGGACCTCGGCTGGCTGCCCCTGCGCGGCGAGGTCTCCGCCACCATTCAGCGACCGCCGCGCGTCACGGGATTCATCGCGCTGGATGCGCTGATCGCCGGCCGCTTCGACGTCTTCGTCGACGCGCTGCGCCATCTCGTGCTGCCGGCCGTCACGCTGTCGCTGGGCGGGCTCGCCACCATCGTGCGCTTCACGCGTGCCGGCGTGCTGGACACCCTGCAGCAGGACTTCGTCTTCTACGAGCGCGCCATGGGCTATCGCCGCCGGCGCCTGGTCTGGATCTACGTGCTGCGCAATTCGGTGACGGCGACGGTGACCCAGATCGGCCTGCTGTTCGGCGGCCTGATCGCCGGTGGCGTGGTGGTCGAGTCGATCTTCGACTGGCCGGGTATCGGCAGCTACACGGTGCAGGCGATCCTGACCGGCGATCGTCAGGTCATGCTGGCCGTCACGCTGCTCGTGGGCGTCGTTTATGCCGCCGTTAATATCCTGACGGATGTGGCGCATGGCCTGCTCGATCCGCGCCTGGTCGAGCGGATGTGAGGGCCGGCGGGTGATCCATATCCTGCGCAAGCTCGGCCGAGACCTGCCGGCGATGCTTGGCCTGGGCATCGTGGTGTTCGTGCTGGCGATCGCCGTCTTCGGCCCGCTGCTGGCACCCTATCCCGAGGATGCCGCGCAGTCGCATCTCATCCGGCGGCTAAAGCCGCCGAGCTGGGATTTCCCGTTCGGGACCGACAATCTCGGCCGCGATATCTTCTCCCGCGTCATCCTGGGCGCCCGCGGCGCCCTGTCGATCGCGCTGACCGTCGTGTCGACTGCCATGCTGATCGGCGTGCCGCTGGGGCTGATCGCCGGCTATCGCGGCGGCTGGCTGTCGGAGACCATCATGCGGGTGACCGACGTCGTGCTGGCCATTCCCCAGCTCGTGCTGGCGCTCGCCCTGGCGCAGCTCATGTCGCCGTCACTGGAGAGCGCCATGCTGGCGCTGTCGCTCACCTACTGGCCGTTCTTCACCCGCATCGTCTACGCCGAGACGCGAAGGCTTTCGGCCTCGCTGTTCGTCGACGCCCTGCGCGGCGTCGGCGCCGGCACGCCGCGCATCGTCTTCCTGCACATCCTGCCCAACGCGGCGTCGCCGATCATCGTGCGCGCCACCA
>CAYNOF010000085.1:0-1470 GCA_964398335.1 uncultured Rhizobiaceae bacterium | reverse complement strand
TGCCTGGCGCTGCGGCGTCCGCTGCGGCCGATCGAGATGGGCGTCGGCGCGGGCGTCCTGGCGTTCTGCGCCTACATGCCGCTGGCGACGCCGGTCCTCGACTATGCCTACCGCTTCTATGTGCCGATGTTCGGCGCCATCGCGGTGGTGACGGCGACGGCGATGGTCGGAGCGGCCGCGGCCATGGACCGGCGGCACGCCACGGCGATCACCATGGCGATGGCGGCCGTGATCGCGGTCCACCACGTGGGGCAGCTCGCGGCAGTCAGCGTCGCGGCGCGCAGCACCTACGGCTGGCCCTGGGTGGCGCAGGTCGGTCGAGCGCTCTCGACAACAGGACCGATCACCATCGCCTTCTCGGAGGCAGGCGCGATCCCGTTCTTCTCCCGCCAGCGCTTCATCGATTATGTCGGGCTGAACGAGAAGGCCATCGCCCTGACGCGCAGCGAGGGCCGCGCGCAACGCGATCTGTGGCCGTATGTCGAGCGCCGCCATGGCCTGCCCGACCTCTACCTGGCGCCTTTCCCTGGCTACGAGTACGCCGATATCCGTCACGCGCCCGATGTCCTGGCGCGTTACGACCGCATACCCGATCTGTGCGGTATCGGCGCCTATGTCCTGCGCGACTCGCCACAGGCTCAGGCGATTCGCGGCGCCCTGGCCGGCATTACCTGCCGATAGTCAGTATTTCAGCCGCCGTTCCAGGCCGGCTTTCACCTCGGGCCATTCGCTGTCGATGATGCTGAAGTAGACCGAGTCCCTGACATGGCCGTCGGCCAGCACCATGTGCTTGCGGAAGATGCCCTCCTGTGTGGCGCCCAGGCGCAGGATGGCGTCGCGGCTGCGCTGGTTGCGGGCGTCGGTCTTGTACTCGACGCGGTTCCATTTCAGCGTCTCGAAGACGTAGGCCATCAGCAGCAGCTTGCACTCCGGATTGACCATGCCGGCCCACACCGTGGGGTCGTACCAGGTCGTGCCGATCTCCAGCCGCTTGTGCGCCGCCTCGATGTTCATGAATCGCGTGCTGCCGACCAGGCGGTCCTCGGCCAGCAGCCGTACGGCAAAGGGCCGTTCGCTGCCGGCCTCGGCGCGCTTCAGCGCGGCATCGAAATAGGGATCGAAGGCGGCGCCGAAGGCCGAGGTCGTCAGCACCCAGATGCGCGGGTTCTGCGCCGCAGGTCGCAGCATCTCGCGATGACGCTCGACCAGCGGCTCGAGCCGCACGTAGTGGCCGGTCAGGGTGGCGGGCTCGAAGGACATGCGCGGATCATAGGCGCGCAAACAAACGGATGAAGTCGAATCTTGTCCGGGGCCGCCGGCGGTCCCGGCTACGGCTCCCAGCGCCACTCCTCGACCCACAGGGTCGAGGGGTTGAGATGTCCGGTCGGCCGCACGCCCTTGAGCTGCTTGGGGAAGATGAAGGCGTCGGCGCGGTGGTACAGCGGCAGCACCGGCAGGTCCTCGGCGTAG
>CAYNOF010000084.1:0-3788 GCA_964398335.1 uncultured Rhizobiaceae bacterium | reverse complement strand
GAGCTGCCGCCGCTGGCGCAGACGATGCCGGTGGGCTGAGTCTTTGGGAGCGCCCATCACATACGGCTTCAGCGCCGCGTGCATCAGCGAATGCGTCGGGGTCGGCACGCCGAGCTTGCGGCCCATCTCGACCACCTTGCCGCCGAGCCAGGGCAGCTCGATACGGTTGCCGCGCTCGAGATCCAGCGCCATCGACGCCTTCATGGTCGGCGGCGCGTTCCTGTTGAAGTTCAGCATGCGCTCCAGCGTGTCGGCGGGCAGCGCCGCACCGCTGGCGCGGCCGACATCGATCACCTCCTGGTAGGCGGCGATGAAATGCGGCCGCATATCAGGGTCGTCGCGCAGCTCGCCGATCGGCCGCCGCGTGAGCGCCGTGACGCTGGCGTTGGTCGCCAGCAGGATGAACTTCAGCCACAGCTCGGTGACGATCTGATCGCTCAGCACCGTCTCGAAATTCGCGGCCTTGGCCTGCGCGAGGAACGCCTCGGCGCGCCGGCTGCGCTGGCCGTCGATCTCGCCGAAGATGATGCGCATGAAGGTGCCGACCTGGCGGATCACGCCGGGCGCCACGATCGAGGCGCTGATCTGCGCCACGCCGCCCATCACCGCGTTGGGCCCGAGGATCGGCGCCAGGCGCTCGGCCGCGTCGATGCCGTTCTGCAGCGGGATCACCGCGGTGTCGCGGCCGATCAGCGGCTTGATGCGCTCACCGGCGCTCTCGACATCCCACATCTTGACGCAGAACAGCACGATGTCGACCGGGCCGACGGCGGCGGGATCGTCGCTCGCCTGCGTCGGCACGATATGCATGTCGCCGCGCCCGCCTTCGAGCCGCAGCCCCGTCTCCCGCATCGCCTGCAGATGCGCACCGCGCGCGATGAACGTCACGTCGGCACCGGCCTTGGCCAGCGCCGCGCCGAACCCGCCACCCACGCCGCCGGCACCGACAACCGCGATCTTCATGATGCTCTCCCGCATTCCGTTGAAAGCACTGTAGGCGCACAGGGTAGGCACCAATAGCGGCTCAAGTGGAAGAAGATTGGTGCCGCAAAGGTCAGAGGATCACAGTGGCTGTGCGTCGACGACGCCAGAGGGTGATAGACTGCGCGTTCGCCCTGCGGAGCCGTCTGACGCATATCGCACGCATCGGTCACGCGTCCACACAGTATCGGGATTCCTTCAGGCCGGATTGGAGAATGAGTCCTCGTCCACCCGCATCACACGCAGCACAAAGCCGTCAGGCGCGTCACGAAACCCCGGGAGCAGCTTGGTCCTGTCCAAGGCGGCTTGCGCAAGCGCTTCGGTGGTGTAGTAGCCGATCAGCTTGCCATCCTTGACACCGCTTGGCAGCTCGTTCCAGTGCTGCAGTACATAGACTTCATCGAGCATCTCGATTTCCTTTCCGGAACAGAGCCGGGGATCAACACATGCAGCGCGCGTTGTCAGTAATTGATCCGTGCGAAGCCCGAATCCCAGTCGTCCGTGTCCATCGGCTCGTCCACTACGAGCAGTAGATCGTCCGGCGTCTCGTTGAACCCGGGCAGCAGCGCCGCACGTTTCTTTGCCGCGTTCGCCAGATCTTCGGTCGAGTAGACGCCGAGAAGCTTCTCCACATCGGGGCCATCGGCAGGCTCCCGGACAAACCACAATGTCCAAATTCGCTTTGTCACATCGGATCTCGCTTCACCGTTTGGGTTTTGGCATCCTGCGCCGCGAGCGTACCTTCTGATCTCGTTTCCGTTGGGGTAGCTCGATCAAGCAACCGTCACAGCAATTCGGCGCGCAAAGATCGGCAGGCGTCCACTCTAACGTCCCGTACTTGTCCCATCAGGCGTAGCGCCGGCGTCACCGAGCGGGGCGATCTGCTGAAGCCCTGCGAACTCTATACAGAATTCACCGGCCGGCGATTTCCAACAGACGACCCTGTTCACCCGGTTGGGGAACTCCGGGCCCGGCCTCTGGTAGTCTGCTCGCCAGACAAGTCCCCACTTCTCCGTTTGCGTGACGATATGCTGGCCACACAACTGCTCGCCTTCGCTGAGCAGTTCTTGGCAAAGGGCGACGCATTCGGCGTCGAATGCATGTCCAGGCAGGCGGGGTTCCGCTCCCGGGTCCAGGGGCGGGGAATCGAACATGGGATGGCTTGTGATGGGATCATCTGTGTCAGTCATCTTCGATCACCAGAAGTTGTATCCTTTGAGTGTTCCAGAGCTGATTAACCGAGTTCCTCTCCAACGCTCGGAATTCTACTCTGTAGCCCTGAGTTCTTTTCCGTTGGGCGCAATGACCCTTATCCTGGTTCCCTTTGGCCCAATCATGACTTTGGTACCATCAGGGAATTTCACGGCGCCGCGGGTATTCGGGGCACTGTCCTGCAGCTCTCGAACCTGGGCGACTTTCGCGTTACAGTCGTCCTCCATCTTTTGGCATTCGCGCATCAAATCCAGGCTCATGTTGGGCGCAGATAGACATTCGTGAGCGGCCCTGGTGCACTCCTCGCAACGTGGAAGATTGCGCGTCGTTGACGGTTTGGCCGCCTCGTTGTCCGAGGTCATGATATCCGGCTTCGCGCCGATCGGTGGGAAGGTTTCGGGGATCGGTGATACAACCGGAGGTAGCGCTGGAATGATTCCTGGTTTCCCTTGCCCCTGATCAATCGGCCGTCCGGGGAGGATGGGCGGCGGCATCTGGGGCGGAACGTGGGGCGGGTTCTGCCAGATCTTCTCCAGTTCGTCGATGGAAGGCTGCGCGGGCGGCTCGACGGGTATCAACCCCTGGTTGGTGGTGCCGATGACCCGGCCCTGCGCGTCGAACTCGACCCAATAGCCGGTCCCTCCGCGCGTGTTGCGCACGACGTATCGATCGCTCTGCGGATCGTAGTAGACGGTCTGGCCATTGGCGTTGATGCGGCTCGGATAGGTGGCCGCCGGGATCATCTCCAGCGCCCAAGCGACGATCTTGGGGTCGAGCTCGTTCCGCCTCGGCAGTGAGCGCAGGGCTTCGTCCGTCCTCCTGAGCGCCTCTATCCGGGCCAGCGCTTCCGCGGCCCGTGCCATCGCCTCGAGGGTCCGCGCCATCGCTTCAGTATTCGGCGCGTAGGTCGTAGAGTCCTGTACCTGCTGGACGCCGGGGCGAAGCCCGGAGCGGATGCCCGGGGCGAACGAAAAGGCGACTTTTTGTGCGCGCCCGTCCGGGATCTGGCGCTCCAGCATCGCGGCGATGTCGCCGTCGTCGGGGCTCTTGCCGATGATGCGACGCTGTGTGTCGATGTCCTCGATCAATCCGGCGCGGATGTTCGTGGCCTCGTCATCGACGACCTTCGCTGGCAGAATCTTGGCAGCGAGCTGCAGGCCGCGCTTGATGGCATGGAGTTCATCCTCGGTCGTGGGATCGTTGCGGCGCAGCCCAGCCTGCCAGTCGCGGAAGCGTTGCCACTGCGGCAGCGGCAGATGGGCGATTGCGGGCACGAGGTCGCGGCGCGTGAAGTCGTGCGGCGCCTGCGTCATCTCCGTCGCCAATTCGTCGACCAGCGCCGGGTTCGGGGCGGGCTCAGTGCCGTCGGCGTTATGGTCGAGGCGGGTCTCGATCGCCTGGCGGCGTTCGGCATCGAGCGCCACCCACTCTCGCACCGGGATCTGCGATGGATCGGTCAGGCCGTCCTTCAGCACGCGCCCCAGCACCTGCTCGCCGAGGGCGCGGGCTTGCGCCTCGGCAGCAGCCGTGGCGCTCAGCAGACGGCGGATCGTCGCGGCGCGCACGGCGGGGTCGCTGATCGCGTCGGCCTGCCG
>CAYNOF010000083.1:0-3095 GCA_964398335.1 uncultured Rhizobiaceae bacterium | reverse complement strand
ACACCCGGCGGGAGGAACTCCTGGCAGATCTCGGCCATCAGCAGCACGCCCAGCGGCGCGTCCTCGGCCGCCTTCAGCACCAGTGTGTTGCCGGCGCAGAGCGCGGGCGCGATCTTCAGCGCGCCCAGGAGCACCGGCGCGTTCCACGGGATGATGGCGCCGACCACGCCCAGCGGCTCGCGCCGTGTGTAGGACAGCACGTGCTCGCCGAGCGGAATCGTCTCGCCCTTCAGCTCGCCCGCCAGCCCGCCGAAATAGCGGAAGATGTCGGCCGCGCCGCGCGCTTCGCCGCGGGCCTGGGTGCGCAGCGCATTGCCGGTCTCCAATGAGATGATGCGCGCCATTTCCTCGACGCGCGCCTCGAAGGCCTCGGCGATCTTCAGCAGCAGCTTGCCGCGCTCGCGCGGCACGACCTTGGCCCAGGCCGGCTGTGCCTTCTGCGCCGCCGCCACGGCGCGATCGACGTCGGCTGCGGCAGCGCGCGGCACGTCGGCGATCGGCGTGCGCTTGGCCGGGTTCTCGACGCTGAAGCGCTGGCCGGAGGCGGCGTCGACCCATTGGCCGGCGATCAGCATGCCCTTGGGCCGGGTCGCGATCACGGCATGCGGCTGCGCTTGGGGGGCCATCGTCGACATGGGGCGTCCTTTCCGGAAACGAGTACGCGGCCGGCAGAATGATCCGCCGGCCGCGTCTCGACAAGACGGACCGGAAAGGGCGGCTAGAGGTGCCCCATCAGGCGGATGCGATCGATCTCCGCCTGCGAGGGTCGATAGGGATCGGCCTTGGGATCGAAGCCGCGCCAGCCGCCGGCGCGGTATTCGAGGCCGCGCAGATCGGGATCGATCGGATCGTGCCGCGCGAAGATCGCGCGCACGCGCTCGGCGTCCTCGTCGGCGACGCGCGCGCTGACCAGGGTGGCGCCGCGGCGCACCGCCTCGGTGTAGACGTGGGCGTAGTCCTCGGACTCGCCTGCCGTGGTGAGGATGTCGACCAGGCCGCCGACCGCGACGCCACCGGCCGCCCCGGCCATCGCCCCCACGGCCGCCGCCGCGGCCCAGCCGGCGGCGACCACCGGGCCGAGGCCTGGAATGGCGAGCAGGCCCAGTCCGGCCAGCAGGCCCGCGCCGCCGCCGGCGATGGCGCCGACGCCCGCGCCGGTGGTTGCCGCCGTGGCGTCGGTGGCGTCCTCATAGGCCTTGCTGACATAGCGGTTGGCGACGAGGGTGATGTCCTTGTGCGAGATGCCGTTGGCCTCGAGATCCTCGACCACGGCCTTGGCCTGGCCGTAGCTGTCGTAGACATGGCTGATGGTCTTCATCGCGGTCCTCCGCTGAAATCCTCGCGATTCCAACGGACCCCGCCCGACGCGGGTTGCTGGCAGGTGCAGCGAAATCTCAGCCGCCGGGCGGGCGCGAGACGATGCGCGCCAGCAGCCCGACGGACGCCTGGCCGCGCTTGGCGATGCGGCTCAGCTTGCCCTCCTCGAAGGCGGTGACCACTGCGTCGTGGACGTAGCTCGTGCGGCACACGGTGGGCGTGTTCGCCAGCTCTGTGGCGATGGCTGTGACCGCCGCGCGTACCTGCTTGCGCCGGCCGCGTTCGCTCGTTTCCGGAATGGTGCGTGCGAGGCTCTTCAGCGCGCTGGTCGAGGCCAGCAAGGTGCGGAAATCCTTGAGCGAGATCGGCCGCCCGGCGACTTCGCGCAGGAAGCGATTGACGTCGTCGGCGCGCACTTGCCGCACGCCGCCTTCGCCATCGCGATACTGGAACAGGCGTCGTCCGGGCAGATTGCCCAGCCGCCTTACAGCCGCCATGAATCGCCGGTCGCGCAGCTCCTTGCTCACGATCGCGCCGCCCTTGGCCTTGAACTGCAGCGTGCACTGGCCCTTGCCGATCGCCAGGTTCGACTTCAGCAGGGTCGTCGCCCCGCGCGTGCCGTGCTCGCGGGCGTAGCTTTCGCCGCCGGCGCGGATCGCGGTCAGCGCCACCAGCCGGACCACCGCGGCGCAGGCGAAACGCAGATCGCAATCGCTCGCGGCGAGCCCGCGCGCCACGGTCCGGCGGATCGACGGCAAGGCGCGCGCGAGGCCGGCGAGGCGGCGCGCCTTCAGCGCCTCGCGCACCTCCGCCCAGAGCGGATGGTAGCGGTACTGCAGGCGGCCCGCGGCGTCCTCGCCGATCGCCTGCAGATGCGCGTTGGGATCGGCCGCCAGGCGCACGTTGGCATAGGCGGGCGGCACCGCGAGCGATCTCAGCCGCTGGATCTCGGCGGCATCGCGGATGGCATTGCCGTTTGCGTCGACGTAGCGAAAACCCTTGCCGTGGCGCAGGCGTCGCAGACGGAGCGCAGCGCGGCGGACGATCTTCAGGCCCTTGCCGCGGGCCAGTCGCTTCACGAAGGTACGCTCTGCTGTGTCCATGGCGTCACACAACGCGCGTTGGGAACGGCCGTTGCAGCGCGAGCGTTTCCTCGGAGAGCGCCCTTCAACGGGAGGCACTCTCATGTCCGATCCCAAACTCCAGAACCCGACACCGATCGAGCGACCATCGAACCCCGATCCCGAACGCGAGCGTCGTCCTGGCGGTGGCGATCACCCCGGCGACGCACCCATCGAGATGCCGCCGCGCGATCCCGACCCAAGCCGCGACGAGCCCTCGCCACGCCTGATCGGGCCTGAGGACGAGGACCGCAAGGTGCGCACCGACAGGGGCGAAAAGCGGCCCTTCGGCGTCATGCCCTAGTCTCTGCTAGGCTTCTGCCTCCAGCGGGAGGCAAGCATGAGTCGTCTATTCGGGGAGATGCGCCAGGTCGGCATCGTCGTGCGCGATATCGAGGCGGCGATGAAGCACTGGATCGAGGTCTGCGGCGTGGGCCCGTGGTTCTATGCCGAGAAGATCGCGTTCACCGAGTTCCACTATCGCGGCACGCGCTACGACGACTTCCACTTCTCGATCGCGCTGGCGAACTCGGGCGATGTGCAGCTCGAGCTGATCCAGCAGCGCTGCGACACGCCGTCGATGTATCGCGACTTCCTCGCCGCCGGCCACGAGGGCATGCAGCATTGGTCGAGCTGGCCCGAGGACTACGACGCGAA
>CAYNOF010000082.1:0-1749 GCA_964398335.1 uncultured Rhizobiaceae bacterium | reverse complement strand
CTCCAGGTAGAAATCGAGATGCGCCAAGGCGTGGTTCTTGATGTCGCGCGCGCGGTCGCGCAGTGCCTCGAACTCGGGCATGCGCTCGACCGCGCCGCGGCGGCGCTCGACGAAGCCCACCTTCATGATCGACAGCGATTGCTGCAGGTTGGCGTCCTTCAGCGCCTCGCCGACATTGTCCTTGAAGGCGTGCGCCGTCGATCTCATGGCGCGGGCTCGCCGATCGCCGGCTCGTCGGCCATGCCGGCGATCACCTCGGCGACGTGCCGGACCTTAACCGGCCGGCCCTCGCGCTGCAGCTTGCCGGCCATGTTCAGCAGGCAGCCCATGTCGCCGGCGAGCAAGGTGTCGGCGCCGGTCGCGGCGATATCGGCGACCTTGTCGTCGAGCATGGCATTGGAGATGTCGGGGTACTTCACGCAGAACGTGCCGCCGAAGCCGCAGCAGATCTCGGCGCCCTTCATTTCCACCAGCTTCAGGCCTTCGACGCCGGCGAGAAGCCGGCGCGGCTGCGCCTTCACGCCCAGCTCGCGCAGGCCCGAGCAGGAATCGTGATAGGTCACCGTCGCGTCGCACCGTGTCGGCGCCGGCGCGATACCCAGGACGTCGACCAGGAAGCTGGTGAGCTCGTGCGTGCGCGACGCGAGCTTTTCCGCCCGCGCCTGCATCGCGGGATCGTCGGCGAACAGCGCCGGATAGTGATGCGCGATCATGCCGCCGCAGGATCCCGAGGGCACGACGACGTGGTCGTAGCCCTCGAAGGCCTCGATCACCCGGCGCGCGATATCGATCGCGTCGGCGCGGTCGCCGGAATTGTAGGCGGGCTGGCCGCAGCAGGTCTGCGCTTCGGGCACGACGACGCGGCAACCGGCGTCCTCCAGCAGCTTCGCCGCGGCGAAGCCCACGGAGGGACGGAACATGTCGACGAGGCAGGTGACGAACAGCGCGACATCGAGGCCGGTGCCCGGCCGCTGCGGAGTGCCCATCGCCGGTCAGTTCTTCTTGGGCAGCAGCAGGAACATGCGCCCGCCGCTGTTGAAGCGGCCGGCGACGTCGGCCAGCGCGTTGCCCGAGCCGAGATAGATGTCGCCGCGCCCGGGCCCCCTGATGTCGCCGCCGGTGTCCTGCGCCACCATCAGGCGGCGATAGGGCGTCGGCGCGCCGCCGCGCACGCCCGGCCGCATCGTGTCGACCCAGACCGGGACGCCGTAGGGCATCACCGCGGCGTCGATCGCCAGGCTGCGGCCCGAGGTGAGCGTGACGCCCTGCGCACCGACCGGGCCGGCGCCGCGCGTGTCCTTGAAGAAGACGTAGCGCTCGTTGCGCCGCATCACGTCGCGCGAGCGCTGCGGGTTGGTCTGCAGCCACTTGTGGATGCTCGGCGCGTTGACCTGGTCCTTCGGGATCGCGCCTTCGTCGGCCAGCACCTTGCCGATCGCGGTGTAGGGGCGGTTGTTGGTGCCGTCGAAGCCAAGGCGCAACGAGCCGCCTTCGATCAGCGTGATGCGGCCGCCGCCCTGGATCTGCATCTCGAACAGACCGATGGGATCCTCGACCCAGGCGATCTCCAGCCCCCGGCCGCGCAGCGCGCCATTCTCGATCTCGGCGCGCGTCAGGTACGGCTTGCCGGGCTGCAGATCGGGCGGCTTCTTGTAGACCGGGATGGTGAAGCGCCGCGATGGCGCCTTGCTGCCGCGCAGCTCCGGCTCGTAGTAGGCGGTGTACTTGGCCTCGATGCCCTGTCCGCCG
>CAYNOF010000081.1:0-5225 GCA_964398335.1 uncultured Rhizobiaceae bacterium | reverse complement strand
AGTCCTGCCGAGCGGCCGAACTTCACGACTCGGATGCCGCCATAGATCGATACGGAGATGTCGATCGTCGGCCGATGCCAGCGTGCCCAGAAGGCAACACCTGAGCCGGGATCGCGATAGCCACGCAGGTCGTGGTTGCCCTCCGACGTCGGCGCGCCGAAGCGCGTGCGCATGGCATCGAGCCAGCGATCCGGATTGGCGCGACGCAGCCATGGCGCCGCGAACTCATAGGTCGCGGTCATCACCGGCCGGTCCGCAGCCGGCGCCGATATCATCACGCCCGCACCGGCCAAGCCAAAGATCGAGCGGCAGCGCACATCACGATGGATATAGCTGGCAGCCGATGGCAGCCGTCCTGTGCCGGCGATATCGCCGGGCAATGTACCCCAGCGATAGGGCACGTCGTTGATGGCGAAGCCGTGCTCCGGCTCGATCATGGACCGGTGAAGTTGCCGTGGCTGCGATCCGGCGTGCCGCGGAACAGCGACATGTGGGTATGCGTCGCCATCCATGGATCGCCCACCTTGGCGCGCGCGAAGGTCACGGTGGCGCGACCGCGGCGATCGAACTTGGCGCCGTCGGGCAGGAAGCCGTCGGAGTCGAAGATGCCCATGCCGATGCCGGTGAGGCGGTCGGCCGAGACGATGCCCTGCACGCCGTCGAGCCGCCAGCGGAAGCGGCGGATGGTGCCCCAGACATTGCGCCACTGCTCGCGCTCGGCCTTGTCCCGGCCGATCATGAAATCGGTGAAGGTGCCGAAGGCGATCATGTCGTCGGCGAAGATCGGCCGTGCGCCCTCGTAGTCGACCGCCTGCACGTGATCGGACAGTCGCTTGAACCACTGCCGGATCGCCTCGAGATCCTCGGGGGCAGGCTCGCTGCGCAGATTCATCGTCATGCTCCTCAATCGACCACGCCGGCGCGCGCCATCACGGCGTGCAGCAGCACATTGGCGCCGGCCGCGAGATCCTCACGCGTGCTCGACTCCTTCTCGTTGTGGCTGATGCCGCCCGAGCGGCTGGCCACGAAGACCATGCCCGAGGGACAGATCGTGTTGAGCGGCACCGCGTCGTGACCGGCGACGGTCAGGATATCGCGGTGGCGATAGCCCAGCTCGGCGCTCGTGCGGCGCAGCAGCGCGATCATTTCAGCGTTGAAATGGATCGGCCCGAACTCGTAGTAGCGCTCCAGCGTGATGCTGGCGCGCGCCTCGCGCGCGATGATGGCGGCGCAGGCGCGCAGTTCCTCCTCCATGCGCTGCAGGCTGCGCGCATCGCTGTGACGCACGTCGCAGGACAGCGTCACCACGCCGGGGATCACGCCGCGCACGTTGGGCGAGAGCTCGATATGCGGCGCGTTCGATCGGCCGTCCGGGCCATAGGCGCGACCGATGCGGTCGATCTCCAGCACCAGCCGCGAGGTGATCACCAGCGCATCGCGCCGCCCCGCCATCGGCGTGGGACCGACATGCGCCTGCTCGCCCGTGATCGTGGCGACGAAGTAGCGCGACTGGAACGAGCCGGTGACGATGCCGACCTGCAGGTCCTCGTCGGCCATCTGCGGGCCCTGCTCGATGTGCATCTCCAGATAGCAGGCTGGACGGCGGCCGCCGACGGGCGCGTCACCCTGGTAACCGATCGCATGCAGCGCCTCGCCGACCGTGGGACCATGCTGCGGATCGGTGATATCGCGCGCGGCGCGCGCGTCGTTCAGCGACAGCTGGCCGGCAAAGACCGACGAGCCCATGGTAAACGGCGAGAAGCGCGAGCCTTCCTCGTTGGTCCAGGCGACGATCTCGACCGGTGCCCTTGTGCGCACGCCATGCTCGTTCAGCGCGCGTACCAGCTCGACGCCGGCCATCACGCCGGCCGGGCCGTCGAACTTGCCGCCCATCGGCACGGTGTCGAGGTGGCTGCCGACCATGACGGACGGCAATGACGGATCGGCGCCTTCGCGGCGGGCGAAGATGTTGCCGATGCCGTCGACCGTGACCGTGCAGCCGGCCTCCCGCATCCATTGGCCGAACAGGTCGCGCGCGCGGCGGTCCTCCTCGGTCAGCGCCAGGCGATGGCAGCCGCCATTGGCGGTGGCGCCGACCTCGCCCATCTGCATGGTCGCGGCCCACAGCCGGTCGGCGTCGACTCCGATGTTGCGCATGCCTGCTCCCGGGATCCCCTGTGCCGCCATGCTGCCGCTCGCCGCTCACACCGGAAAGCGGAATTTCCCGCGCCTTCGCGGCATGGCTCGCATGCAGATGGCCCTGCCGCATTGACCCGCCGAATGTCATGCCGCTTTGTCGCCTGCGAAACGGAGGAGGCGGCCATGATCACGCGCAGACAGCTTCTGGGAACCACCGCGGCAGGTGCCGTCGCTGCGCTCGCCGCCCCGGCGCTGGCGCAGTCGGGGACGCCGGTCCGCCTGGTGGTGCCGTATGGCCCGGGCGGCTCGACCGACACCGCGGCGCGCGTGCTGGCAGAGCGCATGTCGGACGATCTCGGCCGCACCATCATCGTCGAGAACCGCCCCGGCGGCGGCACGATGGTGGGCATGCAGAACGTCGCCACCAGCAAGCCCGATGGCTCGGCGCTGCTGCTGACCACGACGACGGCGGCGCTGCTGCCGGCCTTCGACATCCCGCTGCAGGTCGACCCGCAGAAGCAGCTGGCGATGATCGCGCAGCTCGCCGACATCCCCTGCGTCTTCGCCGTCAACACCAAGCATCCGGCCAAGACCTGGGCCGAGTTCACCGAGTGGCTGAAGAAGGAGCCCGGCCAAGTTTACTACGCCACCTCGAGCACCGGCGGCCTGCCGCATCTGTGGGGTGAGCTGATCAGCGCCAAGAACGGCGGCAAGCTGCAGCACATCCCCTACAAGGCCGCCGCCGAAGCGCTGCGCGACGTGGTCGCCGGCCACGTGCCGGCCTTCGTCGACGTCACCACGCCGGTCGACCAGCAGATCCGCGGCGGCACGATGCGCGGCCTGCTGTGCGGCGCGCCCGAGCGCGTCGCGGCGGTCGGCGACGTGCCGACGGCGAAGGAGCTGGGCATGCCCGATCTCGAGGCCGCGGTGTATTTCGGCGTCTCCGCGCCGGCGGGCACGCCGGCCGAGATCATCCAGCGCTACAACACCGCGATCAACGCGGCGCTGAAGGTCGAGAGCGTGCGCGAGAGGCTGATGTCGATGGGCTTCATCCCCACCGGCGGCACGGCTGAGGCCTATACGCAGCGCCTCGCGGCCGAGACCAGCCGTTGGCGCAAGGTGATCAAGGACGCCAAGATCCCGCCGCCGGCGTAACGCGAGGACTGATCGCGCGATCACCAGGACCGCGCGATCCTCCGAGATGTCCTAGCCGCGGCAGAGCGCGCAGATCTTGTTGCCTGCGGGATCGCGCAAATAGGCGAGATGCAGCGTCACCGCGCCACCGGTGCGCGGGCCCGGCGGATCCTCGATGCTCATGCCGCCGTTGGCGACGCCCGCATCGTGGAAGGCCTTCACCTTCTCGGGGCTGTCGCAGGCGAAACCGATCGTGCCGCCGTTGGCGTGCGTCGCCGCCTTGCCGTCGATCGGCTTGGTGAGGCCGAACGTGCCGGTCGGGGTGCGATAGAACACCCGCCCCTTCGGATCGGCCTTGCCTTCGGGAATGCCGATGGCGCCGAGCACGGCGTCGTAGAATTTCTTCGACGCAGCAACATCGTTCGCGCCGACAAAGATGTGTGAGAACATCGTCCCTCCTCCGATCAATTGACGAAGCGAATTGTACAGGGAAGACGTGCGCCGAGCACAAACGCAAAAGCCCGCGTGGTGGTTGGGCATTTTGGCTGGGGGAGGGATGGTTGCGGGAGCAGGATTTGAACCTGCGACCTTCAGGTTATGAGCCTGACGAGCTACCGGGCTGCTCCATCCCGCGGGGATGGTCTGGCGTGCGCGAGCGCACGCGGGGGGTGTGCGTGTCGTTGGCGAGGAAGCGTGTGTGGCGCATGCGCAGACGCATGCTGGGGGTGGACTTGGAAGGCCTGGCGGCGACCTACTCTCCCGCGTCTTGGGACGCAGTACCATGGGCGCTGAGGGTTTTCACGGCCGAGTTCGGGATGGGATCGGGTGTTCACCCCTCGCCAGAGCCACCAGGCCGTCGAAGTCCGCCCGGGGTTGGTGAGTGCAAGTCTTGATGGAGATGGAGTGTTCCATGCACGGTCTAGCGTGCGCGAGCGCACGCGGAATGACCGCTGCACGGGACGTTTACGCACGCAAGCGTGCGTGGAGATGTGAAGAGATCAAGCCGGTCGGGCGATTAGTACCGCTTGGCTGAACACATCGCTGTGCTTGCACCTGCGGCCTATCAACGTGGTGGTCTGCCACGGCCCTGTCTAGCGAGACCTGGTTTTGAGGAGGGTTTCACGCTTAGATGCGTTCAGCGTTTATCCCGTCCGTACATAGCTACCCGGCAATGCGGCTGGCGCCACAACCGGTACACCAGAGGTACGTCCATCCCGGTCCTCTCGTACTAGGGACAGCGCCTCTCAAGTCTCGAACACCCACGGCAGATAGGGACCGAACTGTCTCACGACGTTCTAAACCCAGCTCACGTACCGCTTTAAATGGCGAACAGCCATACCCTTGGGACCTGCTCCAGCCCCAGGATGCGATGAGCCGACATCGAGGTGCCAAACCGCGCCGTCGATATGGACTCTTGGGCGCGATCAGCCTGTTATCCCCGGCGTACCTTTTATCCGTTGAGCGATGACCCTTCCACACGGGATCACCGGATCACTATGACCGTCTTTCGACTCTGCTTGGTCCGTCGACCTTGCAGTCAGGCAGGCTTTTGCCATTGCACTCAACAACCGATTTCCGACCGGTCTGAGCCTACCATCGCGCGCCTCCGTTACTCTTTGGGAGGCGACCGCCCCAGTCAAACTGCCTACCATGCATGGTCCTGGATCCCGTTTCGGGAACGCAGTTAGACATCAGGATCGCAAAGGGTGGTATTTCAAGGGCGGCTCCATCCAGGCCAGAGCCCAGACTTCAAAGCCTACCACCTATCCTACGCATCACAGTCCTAATGCCAGTGCAAAGTTGCAGTAAAGGTGCACGGGGTCTTTCCGTCTGACCGCGGGAACCCCGCATCTTCACGGGGAGTTCAATTTCGCTGAGCTGGTGTTGGAGACAGTGGGGAAGTCGTTACGCCTTTCGTGCAGGTCGGAACTTACCCGACAAGGAATTTCGCT
>CAYNOF010000080.1:0-2033 GCA_964398335.1 uncultured Rhizobiaceae bacterium | reverse complement strand
AACGCCAGGCGCCGGTACCCCTCAGCCGATGGCGACATGCCCGGTGTTGGCGAGGCGCGCGAGGCGCCTGCACAGACCATAGAAATCCATGGTGAGGCCGTTTCCGCCGTACCTGCCGCCAGCCGGGAGGGCGAGCAGCCGTCGCGGACCATAGAAGGCCATGGCACTGTCGAGACGGCGCAAGTCCGTCCGCCGCCCGACATGATGCAGGCCGCGGCGACCCACGCGCCGCCTATCGCCCCGTGAACAGGTCGCGGGCGATGGCGCCGATCAGGGCTTCGACCGATGGCGTGAAGGCGTCGTCGCGCAGCGACAGCGCGAAGGGCAGGCTGCGTACCGGCACCGCGGCGGCGAGGTCGTTGGTCAGCGGGCCGCGCTCGATCAGCGCCGTCGCCGGCGACAGCGCCAGCAGGTCGGCGTGGGTCGCCGCCGGTGCCTGCAATGCCACTGCCACGCCGAGATCGGCCAGCGCCGCGATATGGCGGGCGATGATCTTCAGATCGTCGATCGCCGCACCCGACGCGGCATCACCCTGCTCGGCATAGACCAGCACCAGCTGGCCGGCGGCCGGCTGCTCGCCCTGCCAGCGCGGCAGCGAGGGCGCATACGGCCTGGCGCTGGCGATCTCCAGGCGCGCCTCGTACTCGGCGAGCCCGTTGAGCCAGTCGCCGCGGCGCAGCCGGATCGTGGCGCGTCGCGTGCGTAGCGCCGCATCGTTGGGCTTGAGCGTCAGCGCCGTATCGAGGTCGCCCAGCGCCGTGATGTCGTCGCCCTCGGCGGCGGCCAGATCGGCGCGCAGCGACAGGGCGACCGGCAGGCGTGGATCGATGCGCAGCGCCTCCTCGACCTCGTTGCGTGCTTCGGCGGGGTTGCCGGCGGCGCGCAGGACGTGCGCATGGTTCGAGCGGATGGTGGCGTCGTCGGGCACCAGGCTCGCGGCGTGCGCGATGTGCGGCAGCGCATCGGCGGCGCGGCCCATGCGCGTCAGGCAGCCCGCGAGGTTGATGCGCGCGCCGACGTCGTTGGCGCGCTCGCCGATGATGCGCTCGAACAGCGGCGCTGCCGCCACGACATCGCCGGAGCGCAGGCAGACCAGGGCCAGCCGCGCGACGATGGCGATGTTGTTGGGCTCGCGCGCCAGCGCCGCCTCGATTTCGGCGCGCGTCGGATCGACGATCATGCGGACTCCTTGGCCGGCGGCGGATAGAGATGCACGCCGCCATTGCGATCGGTCACCTCGGCGACGCCGCCCTGCGGCAGGTCGACGTAGCACGGCCCCACCGGCACCTTGCCGTGGCCACCGGGGATGTCGAGCACGTAGGTCGGCTGGCACAGGCCCGAGACCCGGCCGCGCAACGCGCGCATCAGCGCCTGGCCCTCGGCGATGGTCAGCCGGAAATGGCCGGTGCCGCGCGCCAGGTCGGGATGGTGCAGGTAGTACGGTTTGACCCTGGCCTGCACCAGCGCGCGGAACAGCGCCTCGAGCGTCGCGGCATCGTCGTTGACGCCGCGCAGCAGCACGGTCTGCGACAGCAGCGGAATGCCGGCCTCCGACAGGCGGCGCAACGCGGCGCGCGGGCCGGCCGTGAGCTCGTTGGCGTGATTGCAATGGAGCGCGACGTAGACCGCGGCGCGTTCGGTGCGCAGTGCCGCGACAAGCTCGGCCGAGACCCGCGACGGATCGGCGACCGGCACGCGGCTGTGCAGGCGGATCACGCCGACATGCCCGATGGCGTCCAGCGCCGCGACGATCCCGGCCAGCCGGCGCGGCGCCAGCATCAGCGGATCGCCGCCGGTCAGGATGACTTCCCACACCTCGGTGTGGCCGCGGATGTAATCGAGCGCCGCCGCCAGCTCGGCGCCGTCGAGCGCCTCGCCGCCCGGGCCGACCTGCTCGCGGCGGAAGCAGAAGCGGCAGTAGACCGGGCAGGCGTGCAGCGTCTTCAGCAGCACGCGGTCGGGGTAGCGATGCACGATGCCCTTCACCGGCGAGAAGGTGTGATCGCCGATCGGGTCGCTCAGCTCCTCGGGCG
>CAYNOF010000079.1:0-1663 GCA_964398335.1 uncultured Rhizobiaceae bacterium | reverse complement strand
TACGACGCCTGCGCGCCCATGCCGGCGTCGAGCGCAGCCGGGCGGAAGACGCAGGGCTCGCCGGCCGCGGTCTGGCCGGCCGACGTGCCCTGCGGCGCCTGCGCCTGCGGGCCGCCGGCAAGCAACGTCAGGACGAGCCCGCCCAGGGCGGCGGCCACGAAGGAGCGCACCATGCAGTTCATTGTGGCTTACTCCGCTTCTTCCTTTCCTCGTCGGACTCGAAGATCAGATCCTCGTTGCCCTGATTGACGAGCACGATGCCCGAATCGTCGAGCGGCGCGCCGGCGACGCCGATGACGACGTCGTCGGTGCTGACCGAAGGCGCGGCGATCGGCGTCGTGAAGACGACGCAGTTGATGGTGCCGATCGGGCAGGTATTGAACTGCTCGGTGGCGACCGCCAGGCCGTCGTGGCGCACGTAGAACGCCGCCGTCGGACCGGCCGTCAGCGCCACCGAGAACGGCGCGGTGATCGAGCGCACCAGGTTGGGATCGACCATGCGCACGGACGTGGTCAGGTTGACCGTGTTGCTCTGGCCGTAGACGCCGAGCAGGCCGAAGGTCGAGCCGCCGCCGCCCTGGGACTGGATGGTGGCGGCGTTGGCGAAGAAGTACACGGTCGAATTGACCGCGTTCAGCTCGCCGACCGTCGATGAGCCGCCGGTGAGATTGCCGAACGTCACCAGCGGACTGAACCCGGTGGCCGGCGTCGGCACCGAGAACAGGCCACCGGCGGCGACGCCGGGCGTGGCGCCGTACAGCGCCAAGGGCGACGCACCGGTGAGGTCGACGATCACCAGCTTCGCCGAGCCGATATTGTTGCCGGGATTGCCGGCGCCGCCGCCGACGTTGATCGCGCCGGCCGTGCCTGTCGGCGTGCGGCGATAGACGATCATGCCGTTGGCCGACGATACCGGACCGTTGATGGCAAGCGTGCCCGACGCGACGGCGAGATCGACCACGAACGCGGTCCCTCCCCCGCCGGAGTTCGCCGTGATGCCAGTCGCGGCCGGCACGACGCCCTCGCCGGCGAAGGCGACGTTGCTCACCGTGTAGCCGATCTGGTTCTGGAACAGGAAGCTGGTGAAGGCCGAGCCGGCGATGCCGGTGACGTTGTTCGGCGCGCCGGTGAGATTGACCATGCCGGCGGCCGAGACCGCCAGCAGCGAGCCGCCGGTCAAGGTGCCGTTGACGCCCTGGGTGAGATCGCCGCTGCCGGTGTACAGCCGGATCGTGCCGCCGCCCACGCCGGCATTGACAGCCTCGGTGAGCGTGAGCTGGCCGCCCGCGGCGGCCAGCGTGACGTCGCCGCCCGCCGTGGTCACGCCGACCACCGGCCCGATCGGCAATGTCGGCCCGAGACCCAGTCCGTCGATGCCGATGGCGCCGACGGTGAAGCCGTTCTTGTCCTGGAACTTGAACACACCCGACGTGGTTCGGCCGGCCAGCGTGTTGACGTCGTTGCTGGTGCCGGTCACGTTCAGCGTCACCGCGCCGGTCGCATCGACCAGCAGCGCGTCGGCGATGATCGAGCCGGTGGCCAATTGGGTGATGACACCGCCGCCGGTGGTGCGCAGCCGGATCGTGCCGGGCCCGGCGTCGATCGTGTTGAACAGCAGGAGCGTGCTGACCGTCTGCAGCGCCATATCGCCATTGCTGGTGAT
>CAYNOF010000078.1:0-2992 GCA_964398335.1 uncultured Rhizobiaceae bacterium | reverse complement strand
GATGCAGCCCGTGCGCATCGATCGCGGCGACAAGATCGGCTGGATCCGCGTGCAGGCCGGCCCGCTCGACGACAAGCAGGCGAAATCGACCTGCGATCGGCTCAAATCGCGCAACGTCGACTGCGTGATCATTCCGCCGTCCCGGTAGCGCAGGTGCCCGCTCCGCGCGCGGTGATCTTCGGCTGCGCCGGCACGGTGCTCGGCGCCGACGAGCGTGCCTTCTTCCGCGATACCGATCCGCTGGGCTTCATCCTGTTCGCGCGCAATGTCGAGACGCCTGACCAGGTGCGCCGTCTCGTCGGTTCGCTGCGCGACACGGTGGGTCGTGATGACGCGCCGGTGCTGATCGACCAGGAAGGCGGGCGTGTGCAGCGGCTGAGGCCGCCGCACTGGCGCCTGGCGCCGCCGGCCGCGATCTTCGGCGAGCTCTACGCCAGCGACCCAGCGGCGGCGATGATGGCCAGCCGGCTCAACGGCCGCCTGCTCGCCGCCGATCTCGCGCCGCTGGGCATCGATGTCGATTGCGCGCCGGTGCTCGATCTGCCGGTGCCCGGGGCGCATGGCGTGATCGGTGACCGCGCCTTCGCGCCCAGCGTGCAGGCGGTCGTGTCGCTGGGCCGTGCCCAGGCCGACGGGCTGCTCGCCGGCGGCGTCATCCCGATCATGAAGCACATTCCCGGCCATGGCCGGGCGCGTGCCGACAGCCATCGCGAGCTGCCGGTGGTCGATACCCCGCGCGCCGAGCTGGAGCGCACCGACTTCGCGCCCTTCCAGGCGCTGGCCGACCTGCCCTGGGCGATGACGGCGCACGTGCTCTACCGCGCGCTGTCGAGCAACCAGCCGGCCACCACATCGGCGCGGGTGATCGGCGACGTGATCCGGCGCCATATCGGCTTCGACGGCGTGCTGGTCTCCGACGATCTGTCGATGCAGGCGCTGGGCGGCAGCCTCTCCGACCGCGCCCGCCAATCGCTTGAGGCCGGCTGCGACGTGGTGCTCCACTGCAACGGCGAGCCCGGCGAGATGCGCGAGGTCGCATCGGTCGTCGCCCCGATGTCGCCGCGCAGCGTCGCGCGGGTCGAGCGGGGCGCCGCCCTGGCTCGCGCCCGCAACGACGGGGCGGGCCGCGACGATCTCGAACTGTACCGCCGGCGACTGGCCGAGCTCCTCGATCGCCCAGTCGCCTAATTCATTGAACTAAAAAGATAATCTGCAGGGGTATGGGGATAAGTCGCAGGCGATTCGACTCGCCGGCGCGGTGCACTTTGGACTATTGGTAGTAGCCGATGAGCGACGAAATCCCCACCTCTAGCGAGTTCGACCAGGGCGCTCCTGACGTGCTGGCGCCGGGCGAGGGCGAGCTGATCCTCGACCTCGAGGGCTACGAGGGGCCGCTCGACGTCCTGCTGACTTTGGCGCGTGACCAGAAGGTCGACCTGCGGCGCATCTCGATGGTGGCGCTGGTCGACCAGTACCTGGTGTTCGTGCAGCAGGCGCGGCGGTTGCGGCTGGAACTCGCGGCCGATTATCTCGTGATGGCGGCGTGGCTGGCCTACCTGAAGTCCCGCCTGATGCTGCCCGAGCCGCCGCAGGACGAGGAGCCCACCGGCGAGCAGATGGCCGATGCGCTGCAGTGGCAGCTGCGGCGCCTGGAGGCCATGCAGCAGGCCGGAGCGCGGCTGATGGCCCATCCCCGGCTGGGCGTCGACACGTTCAACCGTGGACGGCCGGAAGGCGCGCTGGTGCTGCGCAAGACCAAGTGGGATGTGCAGCTCTACGAGCTGCTCAAGGCCTACGGCGATCAGCAGCGTCCGAAGGATGCCGATGCCTATCACATCCGCGCCATGCAGTTCTTCTCGGTGGAAGAGGCGCTGGAGCGGCTCGAGCGCATGATGGGCATCGCCATCGAGTGGGCCTCGCTCGCCGCCTTCCTGCCGCCCGGCCTGACCGACCCGTTGAGGCGGCGCTCGGCCGTCGCGGCGACCTTCGTCGCCACCCTGCAGCTCGCCAAGGACGGCGTGCTGCAGTTGCGCCAGACCGAGTCGTTCGGCCCATTGATGCTGCGCCGGCGTGCCGGCGAAGAGGCTCCCCCGACATGACCGACCAACCCGACACGCCCGAGACCGAGACGTCCGAGATCGACGCGGCGGCCCGCGAGATCGTTGCCGATCCGCACGCCCAGAATCTGCGCCTGGTCGAAGCGCTGCTCTTCGCCTCGGCGCAGCCGATCGATGCATCGACCCTGGCCGAGCGTCTGCCCGACGATGCCGATATCGATTCACTGCTGGCCGAGCTGGCGGAGATGTATGCCGGCCGCGGCGTGAACCTCGTGCGCATCGCCGGCGGCTTCGTCTTCCGCACCGCGCCCGATCTGGCGCAGAAGCTGCGCATCGAGACCCAGGTGACGCGCAAGCTCTCGCGCGCCGCGGTCGAGACGCTGGCGATCATCGCCTACCACCAGCCGGTAACGCGCGCGGAGATCGAGCAGATCCGCGGCGTGGGCTTGAGCAAGGGCACGCTCGACTTCCTCTTCGAACAGAACTGGATCCGGCCGATGGGCCGCCGCCGCGCGCCGGGCAAGCCGGTGACCTGGGGCACAACCGAATTCTTCCTCGAGCATTTCGGCCTGTCGGCGATCGAGGACCTGCCGGGCATGGACGAGCTGAAGGCCGCCGGCCTGCTCGATCCGCGCGCGCAGCCCAGCATCTACCGGCCCGAAGAGCCCGACCTGCCGCTGACCGACGAGGGCGACGAAGGCCCCGCCGAGCCGCTGGAGGCGGGCGACGAGGCGCCGACCAAGGCCGCGGACTGAGCCATGCCATGAGTCGCGCCGCCTTCCTCGTGATTGCGGTGCTGCTCAGCATGCCCGTGCGTGCGCAGGACGCCACGCAGCAATGGCGCGACTGCACGGACGAGAAGACGCCCGTCATCTCGCGGATCACGGCCTGCACCGCGGCGATCGAGGACCTGCCGGGCATGGACGAGCTGAAGG
>CAYNOF010000077.1:0-2794 GCA_964398335.1 uncultured Rhizobiaceae bacterium | reverse complement strand
CGTGGCCGCGTCGGCGAGATCGATCAGGATCGGCGAGGGCGGCGGTGCGCCTTCGTTGGCCTGCTCGGGCCAGGAGAGCAGGCCGGCGGCGATCGCGCCGTGCGCCAGCAGCACCGCGGCCATGCAGGCGCCCCAGCGCAGCATCGTGCGCGGGACGCTTTCGCGCAGGTCGAGCGAGGGCGCGCCGGTCATTGCGGCTTGGCCTCGCCTTCGAGGCCGACCAGCGCGATCTTCAGATAGCCCGCCTTGCGCAGGTCGTTCATCAGGTCGGTGAGCTGGCCGTAGTCGATCTTGCGCGCGGCGCGGACGAAGACGCGCTGCTCGCGATCGTTGCTTGTCGCGGCATCGAGCGCCGCGCCGAGATCGGCGCGCGGCACCGTCTTCTCGCCGACGACCACCGAAAGATCTTCCTTCAGGGTCAGGAACAGCGGCTTGTCGGGCCTGGGCGTGCGCGTGGCGGTCGACACCGGCAGGTCGACCGGCACGTCGACCGTGGCCAGCGGCGCGGCGACCATGAAGATGATCAGCAGCACCAGGATGACGTCGATGAACGGCGTGACGTTGATCTCGTGCGACTCGGAGAGATCGTCGCCGTCGTCGAGCTTCGCCGCCATGGCTTACTCCGCCGCCTCGGCCAGACGCGGGTGATGGCGATCGAGGTCGCGGCCGGCGATGCGCTGCACCTCGGCCGAGCCGTCGCCCAGCAGCGCGCGATAGCCGCCGATGGCGCGCGCGAAGACGTTGTAGATCACCACCGCGGGGATCGCCGCGACCAGGCCGATGGCGGTGGCCAGCAGCGCCTCGGCGATGCCCGGCGCGACCACGGCGAGGCTGGTGGTCTGCGCCTTCGAGATGCCGACGAAGCTGTTCATGATGCCCCACACCGTGCCGAACAGGCCGACGAACGGCGCCGTGGCACCGATCGTGGCGAGCAGGCCGGTGCCGCGCGCCATGCGCCGGCCGGCGGCGGCCTCGATGCGCTCGAGGCGGGACGCGATGCGCTGCTTGATGCCCGACGGCGGCAGATCGCCGGACAGGCGGATCTCGTCGGTGGCGGCGCGCAGCAGGGCGGCGACGGGACTCCTGTCGGCGCCCAGCGCGAGCTGCGCCTCGGGCAGCGACGGTGCGGCGGCGAGGCGGCGCAGGCCCGATGCGGTCGAGCGCTTGGCCAGCATCAGCTCGATCGACTTGGCGAGCCAAACCGTCCATGTCACCACGGAGGCGAAGGCCAGACCGACCATCACCGCCTTCACGACGATATCGGCACCGATGAACATGCCCCAGGGCGAGAGGTTGCTGGGCAGGTGCGCCACGGGCGGCGCCGGCGGCACGGGCACCTGCACGATGTCCTGGGCGCGCGCGAGCGTGGGCAACAGGCTCGCGGCGGCGGCGGCGGTGAGGCCAGCGATGCGGATGGAGGCACGGGACAAGGCGAACGCGGTCATGGAGGCAACCTAGCGCTAGCGCGAGTTATTCGCAATTGCACAAGAGTGTTACTTTATAACATGATCCTGCGCCGGTCACGAGTCGGCCCAGCGCCGCAGCAGGTTGTGATAGATGCCGGTCAGCTTGATCGCGGTGGGATGGTCCACGCCCTGCGCCCGCCCGACGTCCTGGATGGCGTTGTCGAGGTCGAACAGCAAGGTGCGTTCGCCCTCGTCGCGCACCATGCTCTCGATCCAGAAGAACGAGCTCACCCGCGCGCCGCGGGTCACCGGCTGCACGTGATGCAGCGAGCTGGCGGGATAGAGCACCATGTCGCCGGCCGGCAGCTTCACCTCCTGCGCGCCGAAGGCGAGCTCGACCGTCAGCTCGCCGCCGTCATAGTCCTCGGGCTCGGTGAGGAAGAGGGTGGCGGCGAGATCGGTGCGCACGCGATGCGGCGTGCCGCGGATCTGGCGGATGGCGTTGTCGACATGGGTGTCGAAGCGCTGGCCGACACCATAGGAGTTGAACAGCGGCGGGAAGGTCTTGCGCGGCAGGGCGGCCGAGATGAACAGCGGATTGGACGCCAGCGCATCGAGGATCATGTCGCCCATGTGCCGCGCCGCGGGCGACTCCTCGGGCAGCTGCATGTTGCGCTTGGCCATGGCCGATTGCTGGCCCGACGTGGCGTTGCCGTCGATCCAGGCGGCCCTGTCGATGACGTCCCGGCATTCCGCGACCTGCTGCTTGGTCAGGACTTCGGGAATGCAGATCAGCATGTCGACCCCTCCACAACACGACCGGCGGCGCAGGCCGCGCCGCCGGTGCATGGTGACGGTGCGGATCCTAGAACTTGACCGAGGCGGTCAGGCTAAACCAGCGGCCCGGCCCGACATAGGCGAACGGTGTCGCGCTGCGATAGACCGCATCGTAGTACACCACGTTGGTGATGTTCTGGACGTTGAAGCGGACATCGACGTTGTCGGTCAACTTGTAGTTGGCCATGGCGTCGAAGCGCCAGTAGCTCGGGATATAGGCCGTCGTCGACGTGAACGTGCCGCCGTTGCGCGGGCCGGTGTATTGCACCAGGCCGCCGACCGTGAGCTTCGGCAGGATCTGATACGTCGACCACACGCTGAAGCTGATCGGTGCGACGTTGGGCATGTCCTTGCCGACATCCGACGCGTTGGGCGAGGACACGATCTTGGCGTTGAGCCAGGTGAAGCCGGCGAACACGCTCCATTTGTCGGTGATCTTGCCGTTGGCGCCCAGCTCGATGCCGTAGACGCGCTGCTTGCCGGCCAGCGCCTGCACCGTGCCGCCGGGCACGGTGACGCGCGCATTGGTCTTGTCGATGCGGAAGCCGGCG
>CAYNOF010000076.1:0-1193 GCA_964398335.1 uncultured Rhizobiaceae bacterium | reverse complement strand
GGCTGCAGCTTGCGCTTCACCGCGACGAAGACCTTGACCATCTTCATCACGCCGGGCGGCAGCTCGTCGCCGCGCTGCAGCTTGTCGACCTTGTTCTCGAAGCGGTCCTGCAGGCGCTTCATGGAGTCGTCGAACTGCTTGGTGAGCGCCTCGATCTGCTCCATGCGCTTGTCGCCCTTGACGGCGATCTGGCGCCATTGCGCAGGCGGGAATTCACCGAGGACCTTCTCGTTGATCTTGGTGCCCGCCTTGGCGCCCTTCAGGCCACCGGCGATGGTCTCGTTGAGCAGCAGCTCCTGCAGCTGATTGTAGAAGCTGCGCTCGAGGATCGCCTTTTCGTCGTCGCGGTCCTTGGCGAGACGCTCGATCTCGTCCCGCTCGATCGCCAGCGCGCGCTCGTCCTTGTCGACGCCCCTGCGGTTGAAGACGCGGACCTCGACGATGGTGCCGTTGACGCCGGGCGGAACGCGCAGCGACGTGTCGCGCACGTCGGAGGCCTTCTCGCCGAAGATGGCGCGCAGCAGCTTCTCCTCGGGGGTCATCGGCGATTCGCCCTTCGGCGTCACCTTGCCCACCAGGATGTCGCCGGCCTCGACCTCGGCGCCGATGTAGACGATGCCCGCCTCGTCGAGGTTCTTCAGCGCTTCCTCGCCGACGTTCGGAATGTCGCGGGTGATCTCCTCCTGGCCCAGCTTGGTGTCGCGGGCCATCACCTCGAACTCCTCGATGTGGATCGAGGTGAACACATCGTCGGAGACGATGCGCTCGGAGATGAGGATGGAGTCCTCGAAGTTGTAGCCGTTCCACGGCATGAAGGCGACGAGCACGTTGCGGCCCAGCGCCAGCTCGCCGTTCTGGGTCGAGGGACCATCGGCGATGATCTCGCCCTTGGCCACCATGTCGCCGACCTTCACCAGCGGCTTCTGCGTGATGCAGGTGCTCTGGTTCGACCGCTGGAACTTCAGCAGGTTGTAGATGTCGACCGCCGGCGCGCCGGGGCCGGTATCCTCGGTGGCGCGCACGACGATGCGCATGGCGTCGACCTGGTCGATCACGCCGGTGCGGCGCGCGACGATGGTCACGCCGGTGTCGCGCGCGACGACCTCTTCCATGCCGGTGCCGACCAGCGGCGCATCGCTGCGCAGCAGCGGCACGGCCTGGCGCTGCATGTTCGAGCCCATCAGCGCGCGGTT
>CAYNOF010000075.1:0-5202 GCA_964398335.1 uncultured Rhizobiaceae bacterium | reverse complement strand
GCCCACGCCGCGCCGCAAGGCGGCGAGATCCGCGTCTGCCTGCGGCCCGAGGACGTGCAGGTGCGCGGCGTCACCGAGAGCACGGTCAATCGCTTTCCCGTGACCATCGCCGAGCTGGAGTTCCTGGGATCGTTCTGCCGCGCCACGCTGCGCGGCGCGTCGCCCGGCATCACCTTGATCGCCGATTTCTCCATCAACCTGATGCGCGACCTCGACGTCGGCATCGGCAAGACGCTCGACATCGCGCTGCCAGCCGACCGGCTGCGCGTGTTCGCCAGCGAGGCGGCGGGCTGAACCATGGCCCTGGCCGAAGCGGCGCTGGTCCGGCCCAAGGCGTCGACCGACGACATCATCATGCGCGCCGGCATCGCCGTCGTGCTGATCCTGCTGGCGCTGTTCGTCGCCGCCCCGCTGTGGACCTTGCTGTCGAAGAGCTTCCACAACGCCGACGGCAAATGGGTCGGCCTCGACAACTACATCCGCTACGTCTCGACGCCGGCGCTGCTGCAGTCGCTGTGGAACAGCCTGATGATCTCGGCGATCTGCACCGCGATCGTCGTGCCGTTGGCCTTCGTCTATGCCTATGCGTTGACCCGCACCCTGCTGCCGGGCAGGGCGGTGTTCCAGGCGGCGGCGCTGATTCCCATCCTGGCGCCGTCGCTGCTGCCGGCGATGTCGATGATCTATCTCTTCGGCAACCAGGGCATGCTGAAGGAGCTGCTGGGCGGCAGCGAGATCTACGGCGCCGGCGGCATCGTCGCCTCGCAGGTCTTCTACTGCTTCCCGCACGTGCTGATGATCCTGGTCACGGCCCTGTCGATGGCCGACCAGCGGCTCTACGAGGCGGCCGAGGCGCTGGGCGCCTCGCGCTGGCGCGTCTTCTGGACCGTGACCTTGCCGGGCGCGCGCTACGGCCTGATCAGCGCGATCTTCGTCTGCTTCACCCTGGTGCTGACCGATTTCGGCATCGCCAAGGTGATCGGCGGGCAGTTCAACGTGCTCGCCACCGACGTCTACAAGCAGGTGATCGGCCAGCAGAACTTCGAGATGGGCGCGGTGGTCGGCCTGATCCTGCTGGCGCCCGCCGTGCTGTCGTTCTTCGCCGACCGCTATGCGCAGAAGCGCCAGGTGTCGCTGCTGTCGGCGCGCGCCGTGCCTTACGCGCCCAGGCGCCGCAAGGGCCGCGACGCGCTCCTGTTCCTGTTCTGCGGGCTGGTCGCCGGCCTGATCCTGGTGATCATCGGCATCGCCGGCTGGGCCTCGCTGATCAAGCGCTGGCCGTACAATCTGTCGCTGACGCTCGACAATTACGACTTCGAGAATTTCGATCCCACCGGCTGGGACCCGCTGTGGACGTCGCTGAAGATGGCCGCCTGCGCCGCCGCGGTCGGCGCCATCGCCATCTTCACCGCCGCCTGGCTGCTCGAGAAGAGCCGCGGCTTCCACCTGATGCGCGGCCTGGTGCAGTTCCTCGCCACCCTGCCGATGGCGGTGCCCGGCCTGGTGCTGGGGCTGGGCTACATCTTCTTCTTCAACAGCCCGTCGAACCCGCTGAACTTCCTCTACGGCACCCTGGCGATCCTGGTGATCAACACCGCCGCGCACTACTACACCGTGGCGCATGTCACCGCGGTCACGGCGCTGAAGCAGCTCGACGCCGAGTTCGAGGCGGTGTCGGCGTCGCTCAAGGTGCCGCTGCCGGTGACCTTCGTGCGCGTCACCGTGCCGATCTGCCTGCCGGCGATCCTCGACATCTTCATCTATCTCTTCGCCAACGCCATGACGACGGTGTCGGCGGTGATCTTCCTCTACGGCGCTGACACCAAGCTGGCCTCGATCGCCGTGATCAGCATGGACGAGTCCGGCTTCAACGCCGCGGCGGCGGGCATGGCGATGTGCATCGTCGCGGTGTCGCTGACGACGCGGCTGCTTCATCTGCTGCTGGAACGGACGCTGCTGGCCAAGCTGCAGCGCTGGCGGCGGCGTTAACGGGACGCCGGCGCTCCCAAGGTCAATTCGGCTGGTACCGGCGATAGAACTCGCGCGTGCGCTTCTCGCCGATGTCGCAGCCCAGGTCGTAGCGGCGGTGGCCGCCCGGCCCGGGCGCGTTCGGGTCGCGCACGCCCATGGCGCTGTCGCGATTCTGCGCGAACTGCCGGCCGGCGCGCGGCTCCGGCGCGACGTCGGCGATCTCCTGCAGCAGCTTCTTGCGGATCGCCTCGGCGAAGTTCACGAAGTCGTTGGCGACGATCACGAACGAGCGCGGCCCGCCGATCACGCACCCCTCGTAGTAGCGGTCGAGGTCGGGATCGTTGGGGAAGCCGGTCGGGTTGGGCCGGTCGTTGAAGATCGGCAGGCCGTTGATCGAGATGCCGCGGTCGATGGCGTCGTCGCGCGCCTCGGTCACCAGGCCGCCGTCGTTGTTGGAGCCGTCGCCGGAGATATCGAGCACCCGACGCTCGGGCACCCAGCGCACGCGTTCGAACAGCGGGATGGAGTAGCGGATCGCGCCGGTGATCGACGTGCGCATCATGCGCGAGATCGGCAGGGTGTTGAGCTGGTGGGTGAAGTCCTCGATCGCCTGCTCGCTGTCGAGCAGGGTCCAGTCGATCACCAGGTTCTGCCGCCAGGCGTCGGACCATTCGTAATAGGCGACGGCGATGCGGCCGTGATAGCCGCCGAGGATGGCCCGGCGGATCGCCGGATCGCGGAAGGCCTTGACGTAGCCGTCGCGCTGCAGGCGGCCCTCCTCGACATCGACGCTGCCCGAGACGTCGATCGCCAGCGCCAGCGCGAGATCGATCTCGCGATCCTGAGTCTGGGTCTTGGCGTTCTGGGCAAGAGCGGGCAGACCGGCGGCGAACGACAGCAGGGCCAGCGTGGCGAGGAGCCACGCGAGAGGCCGTCGTCGGGCGGGTGCGTCAGCCATCAGCTGCCTCCATTCCGGTCCGCGATCAAAAGCGTACGCCTGTCGAAACGGCGTGGGAAGCGGTGCGTCGCCGGACTGGCGCGCCATCGCGGAACATGTTTGCCTTGCAACAACGCAAACGCCGTGCCGCCCCAAAAGACACACCGCGCGCGGGAGGACGCCATGGATCTGTCGCTCAGCCCCGAGGATCAAGCCTTCCAGCAGGAGGTGCGTCAGTTCTTCAGCGAGAACCTGACGCCCGACTTGCGCGAAGCCGGCGCGCGCACCGGCGGCGTGTTCGCCGAGTTCGAGGCCTCCATGCGCTGGCACCGCAAGCTGGCGAAGAAGGGCTGGTCGGCGACGACGTGGCCGAAGGAATACGGCGGGCCCGGCTGGACGGCGACGCAGCGCTACATCTACGCGCGCGAGGCGACGGCGGCCGACGCGCCGCGCATCTTCAACATGGGCGTGCGCATGGTCGGCCCGGTGCTGATGAAGTTCGGCACGCCGGAGCAGAAGGCGAAGTACCTGCCGGGCATCATCTCGGGCGACATCGTCTTCTGCCAAGGCTACTCCGAGCCCGGCTCGGGCTCCGACCTCGCCTCGCTGAAGACGCGCGCCGAGTCGGACGGCGACGACTATGTGATCAACGGCACCAAGATCTGGACCACCGGCGCGCATATCGCCAACCGCATGTTCTGCCTGGTGCGTACCTCGACCGAAGGCAAGCCGCAGAACGGCATCAGCTTCGTGCTGATCGACTCGATGCAGACACCCGGCCTCACCGTGAAGCCGATCATCACCCTGGCCGGCGACCACGAGGTCAACCAGGTGTTCTTCGACAACGTGCGCGTGCCCAGGGCCAACCGCATCGGCCCGGAGAACGCCGGCTGGACCGTGGCCAAGCACCTGCTGGAATACGAGCGCGGCGGCGAGGCCTACACGCCCAACCTCTACGCCCGCATCGAGGACGTGCGCCGCATCGCGCGCGAGGAGGCGGCGGGCAAGGGCGGCCGCCTGATCGACCAGCCCGAGTTCGCGCGCAAGCTGGCCGAGACCGAGATCTCGATCCAGGCACTGGAGACCATCGAGCTGCAGGTGCTGTCCGACCTCAGCCAGGGCAAGAACCCCGGCGCGATCTCCTCGGCGATGAAGGTGCGCGGCTCCGAGACGCTGCAATCGCTCGACGAGCTGGGCGTCGAGGCGCTGGCGCACTACATCGCACCGTCCGAGCCCGAGGCCCGCGCGCTGGGCCGCAACGAGCCGACGGTGACGCCGGACTACGCGGTGACGGCGATGCCGCTCTTCCTCAACAACCGCGCCGCGACGATCTACGCCGGCTCCAGCGAGGTCCAGCGCAACATCCTCGCCAAGGCGATGCTCGGCCTCTGATGTACGTCCTGCACGGCTTCAATCCTTCACCATACTCGGTGAAGATGCGCGCGATCCTGCGCTATCGGCGCATCCCGTTCATCTGGAAGGCCACCGGCAATCCGCGCGACGAGGCGGTGGCGGCGGGGCTGCCGCCGGTGATCCCGGTGCTGCGCTTTCCCGACGGAAGGATGATGAACGACTCGACGCCGCTGGCCTATGCGCTGGAGCGCGAGCACCGGGAGCGCTCGATCATCCCCGACGATCCCGCGCTCGCCTATCTGAGCGACCTGCTCGAGGATTTCGGCGACGAGTGGGTCACCAAGATGATGTTCCATTACCGCTGGTACTACGCGGCGGACCGCGATTTCGCGCAGACCTGGATCATCACCTCGCGCGATCCGGTGATGGCGCCGGACGCTCGGCGCGCCGGCATGAAGGCGTTCAACGACCGGCAGGTCGGGCGCATGGCGCTGGTCGGCTGCACCGAGCAGAACCGGCCGATCATCGAGGACAGCTACCGCTTCGTGCTCGACACGCTCGATCGGCACGTGCGCACGATCCCGTTCCTGTTCGGCTCGCGGCCGTCGCTGGCCGATTTCGGGCTGTACGGCCAGCTGCAGATCCTCTCGGTCGATCCGACGCCGATGGCCGAGATGCGGGCTCGCGCGGCCGATGTCTATTGCTGGCTGCTGCGGTTGGACGATGCCTCGGGCGTCGAGGGCGAATGGCTCGACGACAAGGCGGCGCTGCCGGAGACGCTGCTCGCGCTGCTCAGGCATTGCGGCGAGACGTACCTGCCGTTCCTCGCCGCCAACATGAAGGCGTTGCGCGACGAGGCGGCCGAGCTGGAGCTCGACATCCTCGGCCGGCGCTACAGCCAGGCGCCGTTCCGCTACCAGGGCAAGTGCTACGACGCGCTG
>CAYNOF010000074.1:0-4336 GCA_964398335.1 uncultured Rhizobiaceae bacterium | reverse complement strand
GCGCTGGTGGAACGGCGTGAAGATCGGGCCAGGGCCGACGGCGTTGACGCGGATGCCGTCCGTCCCGTGATCAGCGGCGAGCGCCCGCGTCAAGCCGGCGATCGCCGCCTTGGTGGTGTCGTACTGCAGGTTGCCGCCGCCGGCGACGACGGAGCGGACGGAGGCGATGTTGACGATGGCGCCGCCCTTGGCCTGGCGCATCAGCGGGACGGCCGCCTTGGCGCAGAAGACGTAGCTCATCAGGTTGACGCTGAGGATCTCGTTCCAGCTCTCGGCACTCGCCTCGTCGACCTTCTCGTATTTGCGGATGCCGGCGTTGTTGACGAGGATGTCGAGGCGCCCGAACTGCTGCGCGGCACCGTTGACGAAAGCGAGACACGCGGCCTCGGTACCCACGTCAGCGTGGGTGAAGGCGACTTTGGCGCCGGCGTTCTTGAGCTCGCTCTCCACAAGCTGGCCGCGCTCACCGTCCCGATCGCAGAACGCCACGCTCGCGCCCTCGGCGACGAAACGCCTGACCGTCGCCTCGCCGATCCCCGATGCGCCGCCCGTCACCGCAGCGACCTTGCCGTCGAGCCTTCCCATGTTCGCCTCCCCTCATCACGTTGCGCGCGGTGCGCGCTCGCCGTCAACTGCCTGCCCACTTTCGCATCATTCTGCGCGGCGGTGTTGTTGTCGTTGACCGGGGCCGAAGCGGCGCGCTGATATCGTTCCCCTACAGGGGAGCTTGCATGCGCAGAATTCTCGCCGTCGTCGTCGGCCTCCTCCTCGCCGCGCCTGCTGTCGCGCAGGACTATCCCAACCGCCCGATCCGCTGGGTCGTGCCCTTCCCGCCCGGCGGGCCGACCGACACGCTCTCGCGCATCCTCGCGGCCAAGCTTGGCGACACGTGGAAGGCGGGCATCGTGATCGAGAACAAGGGCGGGGCGGCCGGTGCGATCGGCACCGACTTCGCGGCCAAGTCGGCGCCCGACGGCTACACCATCCAGCTCGGCACGCAGAGCACCAACGGCTCCAACAAGATCTTCTATCCCAACCTGCCCTACGACCCGATCGCCGACTTCGAGCCACTGACCTTGCTCGGCACGGCGTGCATGGCGCTGGTCATTCCCAACACGATCCCGGCCAACAACCCCAAGGAACTGGTCGAGTGGATCAAGAAGCAGGATGCGCCCGCCTCCTATGCCGCGGCGACGGGATCAAGCCAGCACATCGCCGCCGAGCTGCTGGTGCGGCGTGCCCAGTTCAAGGGCAATCTGGTGCCCTACCGCGGCAGCGCCCAGGCGCAGCCCGACCTGATGGCGGGCCGCATCACCTACATGTTCGACAACCTGCCGTCGGCGCTGCCCCAGGCGCGCGCCGGCCGCGTCAAGGCACTGGCCCAGACCTGCAAGACGCGCTCGGCCGGCGCCCCCGACCTGCCGACCATGATCGAGGCGGGCTTTCCCGACTTCGTGGTCGACGGCTGGTACGGCATGTTCGCGCCGGCCAAGACGCCGAAGGCGATCGTCGACAAGCTGTCGGCCGACATCAACAAGGCGCTGAAGGATCCCGACTCGCTCGAGAAATGGAAGACGCTGGGCTTCGATCCGATCGGTAGCACGCCGGCAGAGTTCGCCAAGGTCCAGAAGGACGACCTCGCCTACTGGAAGATGATGATCGAGTACACCGGGGTGAAGGTGGAATAGACGTTACGAAGTACGACGTTGCTGCCACGTCGGTCGCCGCAAGCGAGCTCTAAGATTGGCGCGCCGGCGCTTGCCCACCGAACGAACTGCGCAACGCTTCAAGTGCAGGATAGCCGAGCCACGAAAACGCCGGATGGCGCCCGGGTAGACTCTGCCCAATCAGCGCCGGCATGAGTGCCATGCCATTGAACCCGTTGGTCAGAACGACGATCGCGCGCCTCAGTCGCGCCGAGCCCATGGCGAACGCCTTGAAGCGTCCACGATCATTGTCGCCCCATTGAAAGAACGTGCCAGACCTCGGCTCAAGACCCCAACCCAGCCCCCACGCGACCTGGGTATCGGAAAGGTGTATCTGGGGTTCGAACCACTGGCAGGCCGTGTCTCGTCTCAAGTGCGCGCCCGACAGGACGGCCTCGAGAAAGCGAGCATAGTCATCGCTCGTGGTCAGCAGAGACGCAGCGGCATTCGGCTGCGAGGGCTTTATCAATCCGCCGGGCGCCATGTCCCCATCGTGCGGGTCGGCGTAGTTCGAGTCGAATGCCGGCTGCCAGACATAGCTCGATCGATGCATCGCGAGCGGCTCGAAAACCAGACGCCGGAGTGTCGTGTCGAGGGGTTCCCCGGTGACGGCTTCGACGACCTTCTGAAGCCAGACGAAGCCCTCACCGGAATAGCCGAACCGCTCGCCCGGCGCGAAACCTGTGCCGAGCGGGACATCGGCGGCGCGCCAGTTGGGCAGGCCCGACGTGTGACTCAATACCTGCTGCACGGTGATCGCAGCCGCCCGTGAATCGCCGGACACGTAGTCCGGCACATGCCGCGACAGGGCTGTATCCAACGAAAGCGTGCCGGCCTCGATCAACCGGAGCACGGCATAGGCGAACACCGGCTTGGACAACGACGCTGCCGCAAAGATGGTTTGCGGATCCACGGGAGTGCCATCGACCGAATTGCGCACGCCAGCGACAGTCGGTGCGATGGGCTGGCCATCGCCAACGACAGCCATCGAGAGCCCGGGGACCCGGGCCTCCGTGAGGAGTTGCCGAACCGTCGCTGCGCTCACCACCTCAGGCCCGATTCACGCAGCCAGACGAGCTGCCCAATCGTCGACGGAATCACCGCTGCTCATGTCTGCCCGGACCAGCCCGTCGACCATGAAGGTCGGCGACACATGGATCCCGTTCTGCCGGGCATACTTGCAGTGCCACTTTATTTCGCGGTCGAGGTCGGGGATCGCAAAGGCCTCGGCCAGTTTGAGGCCGCTGTAGCCTTCGATCCGCCGGATGATCCCGTTGGGCGTCGTCTCGAGATTCGGTCCACCGCAATGGCGATCGAACTCGAACTCCTCACGATGAGCGGCGACAGCCGCCATGACCGTTTTCGCAGCCGCCTTGCCGCTTTCCAGAGTCGAGGCCGCGAGTATGCAGCGCACGATCACGCCCGAGTACATATGCCAGGGCTGCGATTGGAGGCGCAGCTTGATGGTGAGGCGGTCCTGGCCAACCTGGTCGAGCAGTGCGTCGAGCTTGCCGAATGCCTTTACCGAAAACGGACAGGTCGGTTCCAGGAAGACTTCGAAGACGGAGGGACCGTGCCCCCAGACGAGTGGATCCGCGCGCCAATTCCCGCTCATGAAATTCTCCTCTGTCGAAGGGATTTGGGGGTCAGCGGAGGTTCGTGGACGTGCCCCCGGGCTCAGGCGGCGAACTGACGCAACAGGGTGCGGACGATCAGCCGATGGAACGGCAGGATGATGGCGAGATACGCTCGGCCGAGCTGGTTATGCGTCTTGACCAGCGTGGTTGCAGTGACATTCCGGGCGGCGCCTGACGTCGCGACGTCCACAACGAGGCGGAAGTCCAGATGCTTGTCGTCGAGGCCGACGATCAGCCGGTCCGGCGTCTCGCTCACGATGGGGAAAATTCCAATCATCTCCTTGGGCGCAGTCCGGCTCGCGCCTGACGTTTTCAATCCGAAAGGCGTCACCAGAATATTGCGCAGCCTGGTCAGCGACTCGATCCAGCGTGGCTGCTGGGCCAGCATGCGTTCCGCCGCGCGCCGCGCATCGAGCGCCCGGTCATCGATCTCGACGCGGAAGGCATCGGCGAACTGTGCGCCGGCCAGCAGCGTGCCCGGCTCGATCGCGGGTGTGATTTCATGAACGGTCATCGCGTCACCAATTCATTGGCCAGTGGCCCGAAGCGCAGCACCGGCAGAATGCCATGTGATAGCGATCTACGGATGGGAAAGTCCGCAGCAAGCCGCGCTCTACATGCTCAAGGCCAACCGTCATCGGTCGGCTGCCCAAGCGATGCACTTGCTCGTGCCGAGTGTCCCACCTTCGCGCGACGACACGGGCCGTGGGACACCTACGGGCAAAAAGCCCAACTAACTCAGCCGGAATTTAGGGGAATGGTGCCCAGGGGCGGAATTGAACCACCGACACTGCGATTTTCAGTCGCATGCTCTACCAACTGAGCTACCTGGGCCCACGCACGTTGGTCGGCGGCTTATAGGGAACCGCTTTCGCCTTGTCCAGCGCGCCGGACGGGTCGGTCTGATATAGTCCCGGCCCATGAACCTGCAGCGCGCGGCCCTCTGGACGATCGTCATCGCCGCCACTGTCTATCTGCTGATCGTCGGCCGCA
>CAYNOF010000073.1:0-7518 GCA_964398335.1 uncultured Rhizobiaceae bacterium | reverse complement strand
CCGGCCCGGGCCGTGGCGCGGACCTGCGCTACAATCTCGAGATCTCGCTGGAAGAGGCTTATGCCGGCGCCGAGGCAAACGTGCGCGCGCCCAGCTCGGTGACCTGCGAGGCCTGCAACGGCAACGGCGCGGAGCCGGGCTCCAAGCCGGTGACCTGCCCGACCTGCCACGGCCGCGGCCGCATGCGTATGCAGCAGGGCTTCTTCACCGTCGAGCGTACCTGCCCGGCCTGCCATGGCGCCGGCCAGAAGATCGAGAAGCCATGCCGGGCCTGCAACGGCGCCGGCCGCGTGCGCAAGGACAAGACCTTGCAGGTGAAGATCCCGCAGGGCGTCGAGGACGGCACGCGGATCCGCCTGAGCGGCGAGGGCGAGGCCGGTGCGCGCGGCGGTCCGCCGGGCGACCTCTACGTCTTCCTGAGCGTGCGCAAGCACAAGATGTTCGAGCGCGACGCCTCGGACCTGCTGTGCCGCGCGCCGATCAGCATGGTCACCGCCACCCTGGGCGGGCACATCGAGGTGCCGACGCTCGACGGCAAGACGGCACGCATCTCGATCCCGCCGGGCACCCAGTCGGGCCACCAGTTCCGGCTGCGCGGCAAGGGCATGCCGGTCCTGCGCTCGACCCAGAAGGGCGATCTCTACATCGAGACCGTGGTCGAGACGCCGGTGAACCTGACCGCCAAGCAGAAAGAGCTGCTCAAGGAGTTCGAGGCCGCTGGCAAGGATGCCAGCACATCGCCAGAGTCCGAGGGCTTCTTCAACAAGGTGAAGGAGATGTTCGGCGGCGACGACTGATCGCGCCGCCGTTCCTGCCGTACCGATGACCGCCCTGGCGACCGCCCTCAGCGCCCTGGGCGAAGCCGATTTCCCCGCCGCCTTCAGCGATTTCTGCCATACCGCAACGGGCGCCGACCTCTGCGTCGTCTACGCAGTCGAGGATGGCGCGCCTGTCGGCAACGTGTTGCGCGGCGGCTCCTTGGCCGGTCCAGCCGTCACAGCACGCATCGAGCGCTACCTGCGCGAGGCATGGCGCGACGATCCCTGCCGCGGCGCGCTCGCGGGGTCCGCAGATGCCGTGGCGCGGCTGTCGCCCCGCCGCATGCACGCACGCGCCTATCGCCGGTTCTTCTATGATGGCCTCGACATTGGCGAGCGCCTGGCGCTGTCTACCGTCGCTTGTGGCGGGCGCTACCACATCAACCTCTATCGCCGCGGCGAGACATTCGCCGAAGGTGCGAGCGGTTGGCTCGGCGATCAGGCGCCAGTGCTCGGCGCTTTGGTCGATCGTCACCGCGCGCTCCGTCGCGGTGATCCCTTCGCGATCGCGCGCGAGACGATGAGCCAGCGTGGCCTGTCGCCGCGCGAGATCGATGTCTGCCTGATGATCCTCGACGACGTGCCCGAGCTCTACATCGCCGATCAGCTCGACCTGTCGCTGCACACCATCGTGACCTATCGCCGGCGCGCCTACCTGAAGCTCGGCGTCACCTCGCGCGCCGCGCTGCGCCGGCGCGTCACCCGCTGAGGGGACAGACGCCGATCCGGGCCGCGCCCATGCTGTGGCGATGGACGTCTACGACATCTGGTTCAACCTGCGCGAAGGCGTGTCGGACATGGCCTTCGCCGAGGCTGCGCGCGCCTATCTCGACCATCTCAAGGCGGCAGGCCATCTCGTCTCCTGGCGGCTGACGCGGCGCAAGCTGGGGCTCGGCCCGTCCTTCATCCCGGAGTTCCACCTGGCGCTGGAGTTCGACGGGCTGGCGCGGCTCGACGCGGCCTTCCTTGGCGTTTCGACCCGAGCCGATCCGGTCGAAGGCTTCCACCATGCGGTGAATGGCAAGGTGAAGGACACGGTCTTCGCGCTCTATCGTGACTTCCCCGACGCCCATCGCGTCACGGGCCAGGAGAGGTTCTGAGCCATGCTGTTCATGGTCATCGAGCGCTTCCGCGACAACGACATGGTGCCGATCTACCGCCGCCTGCGCGAAGCCGGCCGCTCGCTGCCCGACGGGCTGGAATATGTCGACAGCTGGGTCGAGCCGAACTTCACGCGCTGCTTCCAGCTCATGCGCTGCAGCGATGCGCGACTGTTCCAGGAATGGGCGCTGTCGTGGCGCGGCTACGGCGTGTCGCTGGAGATCGTGCCCGTGGTGCCCAGCGCCGAGACGCGTGAGCTCGTGGCGCCGTGGCTCGACAAGCCCGATCCTGAAATCAGGTCTTGAGCTCCTGCGGCACGGTCCTCGGGTCGACCTTCGACATCGGGATTGCCGCTTCCATGATCAGCCGCAGCGACAGGCGCGGGTCCAGGACGTCCTTTGTCATCTCGATGTACTGCCGCGCCACCATGCCAAAGACGTAAGGCCAGTAGCGCGTCGGCAGGGTGCGGCCGTTGTCGAGGCTCGGATTCGACCAGCGCAGCAACCGCTGGATCGCCGGCCACAAGGCGTCGAGGAATTGCCGCGGCGTGGCGCCGGGCCTGTGATTCTCCGGGACGTCGAGCAGGCCGAAGGCCGGCGTGCCCAGGGTGCCTGCGGCACGGCGGAAGATATCGACATAGCCCGGCAATTCGGCTTGCGGCACGCCGAGGGCCAGGGCGCTGGCGGCGATCAGGCCCCATAGGGAAACGATCTCGGGATTCTCGGGAATCAGAAAGGCATTGAGCGTGTCGCCGGCGTAGAAGGTCGCGCCGTCTCGCGTCTCCACGGTCATCAGCGAGGCCTTCCCCGGATCGGCAGCAGCCACCGCGAAGGCGGCGTGCAGCGATGCATGGCCGGCGAGGGCGCCGAGGGCGACCATCAGGCTCTCGACATGGATGCCGCGCTCGTTCTTCAGGAACGCCATCAGGCTGTCGCGCACTTGGCCGATGGCCATGTTGCCCAGCGTCTCGTCGACGCCGGTCCATAGGGTGAGCTGCTCGAGTTTTCCTGGCATGGCGATGACGATATCACAGCCCTTGATCGCCGGGCGTCGCCGCCGCATCGTCCGCGCATGGTCTGGAAGCACGATGTCGTCACGCTCGACGACGGCAAGCCGCGCTGCGGCTGGGTGAGCGACGATCCGCTCTACCGCGCCTATCACGACGCCGAATGGGGCCGACCGCATCGCGATCCGCATGCGCTGTTCGAGCTGCTGATCCTCGAGGGCTGCCAGGCCGGCCTGAGCTGGATCACCGTGCTGCGCAAGCGCGAGCATTACCGCAAGGTCTATGATGGCTTCGACCCGGCGAAGATCGCGCGTTACACGCCGAAGAAGCTCGACAAGCTCACCGTCGATCCCGGCATCGTGCGCCATCGCGGCAAGATCGAAGCCTCGGTCGGCAACGCCAAGGCCTGGCTGGCGCTGGCCGAGCGCGAGGATCCCGTCGCCTTCCTGTGGTCGTTCACCGGCGGCAAGCCGATGGTGCGGCGGCCCAAGACCTTGAAGGAGGTGCCGGCGCAGACGGCGGAAAGTGCCGCGATGTCGAAAGCGCTGACCAAGCTCGGCTTCCGCTTCGTCGGCTCGACGATCTGCTACGCCTTCATGCAGGCCACCGGCATGGTCGACGACCATGTCGCCGGTTGCCACTGCATCAGCGGTCCGTCGCGAGGTAGCGTTCGAGCACGTCGCGCCTGATCCGCTGGTTGTTGCGGTACCAGCTGTCCGTGGTGAAGAAGACCGGCTCGTTCTTGTCCCAGCCGCTGCAGCTGTAGTCGGATTGGCGGGCGAAGAAGGCGACGAACGCGTCCTCGCTGGACCACTCCGCGATCGGCTCGCTGAAGTAGCTGCCGCCGTCCTGCACATCGCACAGCTTCACGCCGCTCTCGGTGCGGATCAGCCCCTGGCCGCAGAAATCGCGGTGATGATCGTAGATCACGCCGCTGTTGGGCTTGGCATGCATCAGCCGCTGCCAGATGTCGCGCGCCAGGGCCTCGCCGAATGGCCGGCGGTCGAGCCTGTCGCGCAGGTCCCGCGCGTAGCCTTCGATCTCTTCAGGAGTGGCGTTGCGCGGCACTGCGTTCGATCGGGGTCTGACCATCGGCCAGATGACAAAGCCAAGAACGCCAAGGACCGCGAGGAGGACGACCACCAGGAGCATGACGACGACCCAGACTCCGACAGGCGAACGCGTGTTTCGAGATCGAAAAAGGATACGCCCAATCCGGCATGGTCGTCATGCGCGGTCCAGTCGGACAGGAGCATGCCCGCCAGCCTAGCCTCGCTGCGTCAATCAAGAAGAGTGGAGGAGCGTCCATGTTATTGTCGCGCAGGAGGGCAGCAGGTGCGATCGCCGCGGTGGCGTTGTCGCCGGCCAGTGTGCTGGCGCAGGCGAAATACGGGCCGGGCACATCGGCGACCGAGATCAAGGTCGGCCAGACGATCGCGTACAGTGGACCGGCCTCGGCCTATGGCCAGCTCGGCAAGGTCGAAGCGGCCTATTTCAAATGGCTCAACGGCAAGGGTGGCATCAACGGCCGCAAGATCACCTTCATCAGCCTCGACGACGGCTATGCGCCGCCCAAGGCGGTCGAGAACGTGCGTCGCCTGGTCGAGGGCGACGAGGTTGCGCTGATCTTCAACGTGCTGGGCACGCCGCTCAATATGGCGGTGCGGCCGTACCTGACGCAGAAGAAGGTGCCGACCCTGTTCATCGCCGCCGGCGCCACCGCCTTCAACGATCCGGCGAAGTATCCCTGGACCATGGGCTGGCAGCCCAACCTGCAGGCCGAGGCCACGTTCTACGCCCAGCACCTGCTGAAGACGCGGCCCAATGCCAGGATCGCGGTGCTCTACCAGAACGACGATTTCGGCAAGGACCTGCTGCACGGCCTGACCCTGGCGCTGGGCGACAAGGCCAAGGCGATGATCGTCGATTCGCAGAACTTCCAGGCCACCGATCCGACGATCGACAGCCAGCTGATCACGCTCAAGGGCTCGGGTGCCGACACCCTGTTCCTGTTCACCTACGCCAAGCAGGCGGCGCAGGCGATCACCACGCTCGACAACCTGAAGTGGAAGCCGGAGATCTACCTGCATCTGGGCGCCGCGTCGGTGGGCGCCACATTCAAGCCGGCCGGGCTCGAGCGCTCCAAGGGCATCATGACCGCCGGCTTCATGAAGGACGTCACCGACCCGAAATGGGCCGACGACCCGGCGGTCAAGGAGTGGCTGGCCTGGATGAAGGACAACATGCCGGACGCCGACATCAACGACAGCCTGAACGTCGCGGGCTACGTCTACTCCAAGACCCTGGAGCAGGTGTTGCGCCAGTGCGGCGACGACCTGACGCGCGAGAACATCATGAAGCAGGCCGCGAGCCTGAAGGATTTCCGGCTCGACCTGCTGCTGCCGGGCAGCCTGATCAACACCAGCGCCACGGACTATCGCGTGATCAAGTACATGAAGCTGCAGCGCTTCAACGGCAAGACTTGGGACTTCGTGGACTGAGAGGGCGCGCTCCCCTAAAACCGCGGGAACGGAACGGGAGCCAACCCATGGATATCGCGATCACGGGCGCCGGCGGGCGCATGGGCCAGATGCTGGTGCGGCAGATCGCCAAGACGCCGGGTGCCAAGCTGGTGGCGGCGATCGAGGCGCCGCGCAGCAATCTCGTCGGCCGCGACGCCGGCGAGCTGGCGGGCATCGACGCATCAGGCGTGAAGATCACCGACGACGCGGCCGCCGGCATCGCCGCAGCCAAGGTGGTGATCGACTTCACCATCCCGGTGGCGACGGCTGCACACGCGACGATCGCCGCGCAAAAGGGCGTCGGCATGGTGATCGGCACCACCGGTCTCGACGCGGCGCAGACCAAGACCGTGCACGAGGCCGCGACCAAGGTGCCGGTAATGTGGGCAGCCAACATGTCGCTGGGCGTGAACATTCTGCTGGCGCTGGTCGAGCAGACCGCGCGCCTGCTCGATCCCGGCTACGACATCGACATCCTGGAGATGCACCACCGCCACAAGATCGACGCGCCCTCGGGCACCGCGCTGGCGCTGGGCAAGGCCGCCGCGGCAGGCCGCGCCGTGCAGCTGGAGCAGGTCTGGCGCAAGACCCGCGACGGCCATACCGGCGCGCGGCCGGCGGGCGAGATCGGGTTCGCGACGTTGCGCGGCGGCGACGAGGTCGGCTTCCACACCGTGCACTACGCCGGCATCGGCGAGCGGCTCGAGCTGACGCACCGCGCCTTCAGCCGCGAGATCTACGCCAACGGCGCGGTGAAGGCGGCGCTGTGGACCGAGGGCCGCAAGGCAGGGCTCTACACGATGAAGGACGTGCTGGGACTGGCCTGATTGGGACGTCGGCGCTCCCAGCTAAGAAGACGGATACTCGTGATCGAACCGGCGCGTCGTCATGCGTGCCAGCGCAGCACGCAGCTCGATCGCGACCTCGAGCCGTTCCTCCGGCGTCAGGAAGCGCCCCACGACCAGGCGGTTGCCGCGCGAGATCAGGGTCAGGCGACTATCGTGCTCCGGCGGGTCGTCCATCTCGACGCGTAGCCAAGCGCTTTCCAGCCGGGTTTCCTCGACGACGCCCCCGGGGTCGATGCGCGTGACGATGAGGTCGGCGTCGGTCAGCCTGAGCGTCTCCGACAGCCGGCCGCTCTTGTAGTTCAGCCGGAACAGGAACGCGACCAGCGCGATGTCCAGGCCCATGAAGCCGACCACCGGCCAGGCGCCGAGCAGGAACAGCGGCAGGCCGATGACCAGGTTGGCGGCGACCAGCACGGCGATCAGCGCGTGGAAGCCCTCGCGCGGCAGGCTGCGGTGCGGCAGCAGCGTGGCATCGAAATGGATGGCTTGAGGGACCGGCTCCGACATGGCACCAGATTAGGGGCGCGTCCGGGGGCGCGCCAAGTCCTATGAGGCCGCGCCCGCATGCCGCAGCTCAAGCCTGCCGCGATCCACCAGTTCTACAGCCGCCTGCGCGCGGCCATGCCCGAGCCCAAGGGCGAGCTGGAAAGCGGCAACGTCTACCAGCTGCTGGTCGCTGTCGTGCTCTCGGCCCAGGCCACCGATGTCGGCGTCAACCGCGCCACCAAGGAGCTGTTCAAGATCGTCCATACGCCGCAGCAGATGCTGGCGCTCGGTGAAGCGAAGCTGATCAGCCACATCAGGACCATCGGGCTGTACCGCGGCAAGGCTAGGAACGTGATGGCGCTGTCGAAGATCCTGATCGAGCAGCACGGCGGCAAGGTGCCCAGGGACCGCGAGGCGCTGGAGGCGCTGCCCGGCGTCGGGCGCAAGACCGCCAACGTGGTGCGCAACATCGCCTTCGGCGAGCCGACCATCGCTGTCGACACCCATGTCTTCCGCGTCGGCAACCGCACCGGCCTGGCGCCCGGCAAGACCCCGCTGGAGGTGGAGCTCAAGCTGCTCAAGCGCACGCCGCCCGAATTCCTGCAGCACGCCCATCATTGGCTGATCCTGCACGGCCGCTACGTCTGCAAGGCGCGCGCGCCGGCCTGCCCGGTGTGCGTCGTCGCCGACATTTGCACCTTCAAGGGCAAGACCGCGCCGGTGTAGTGCATAGGGAG
>CAYNOF010000072.1:0-4600 GCA_964398335.1 uncultured Rhizobiaceae bacterium | reverse complement strand
GCTCGCCGGTGTCCTCGAATCGGGCGGCCCGAAACCCGCCGCGCTCTGCCCGGCGATGAGGGGCTGGGACGTGTTCTCGGACTGGGCCTACGAGGGCGGCGCCTTCTGTTTGTCAGGCGGCATGTCATGGGCGCTGCAGATGGGCGCCGAGCGCGCGCGGCTGGCAGGCGACATCGCGGCCTATACAGCGATGCGGGCTGCGGCCAAGGCCTTGCCGCTCGACGAGACCCGCATGGCGTGGCCGTCGGTGCTGCAGCAATACGCCCACTACACCCATTACGCCGACTGGATCGGCAATCCGTCACCGGGCGGCTACTGGGATCGCATCTCGCCCAGGGCCGCGCTCGGCGGCCGCACCGGCGACGTGCCGATGCTCCATGTCGGCGGCTGGTACGACAAGATGCTCGACGGCACGCTCGGCGCCTGGCAGTCGATGACGACCTCGCGGGCGCCGCAACGGCTGATCGTCGGGCCCTGGGGCCACATCCCATGGGGCCGCCGCACGGGGATCGTCGATTTCGGGCCGCAGGCGGCGAGCCCGATCGATACCGAGCAGCTGAAATGGTTCGACCGATTCCTGAAGGGGCGCGATCACGGCATCGAACCCGAATCGTCGGTGCGGTTGTTCGATACGGGCGCCAGGACGTGGTGCGACCTGGCGGCGTGGCCGGAGCCGCCACCGCAGACCTGGTACATGTCCAGCAGCGGCTTGGCGGCGGCGCGCAGCGAGGATGGCGTTCTGAGCCAGGAGGCGCCGGCACGGGAGAGCCTCGACACGCTGGTCCACGATCCATGGCGGCCCGTGCCATCGCTCGGTGGCCACGACGGCCAGCCGCCCGGTCCCCAGGATCGCAGCGCACTCGACGGGCGCACGGATGTCGCCTGCTATACCTCATCGCCGCTTGCAGCACCGTTGCGACTGGCCGGCCGCGTCTCGGCCGAGATCGAGGTCGATGCCGACGCGCCGTCGCACGATCTCTGCGCCGTGCTGTCGCAAGTGATGCCTGATGGCCGTGTCGTGACGCTGACACAGGGCTATCTGCGCGTCGCAGATGCCAGCCTGCCCGGGCCGCGAATCGTCGGCATGCGAGCGTTGTGTGCCACGATCCCGGCCGGGGCCGCACTGCGCCTGTCGCTACAGGCGGCGTCGTTCCCGGCTTTCGCCGTCAACCCCGGAACGGGCGCCAGCGCCGCGGAGTCGCGGTTCTTCGATTGCAGGGTCATCACCCTCGCCCTGCACGGTGGCGGCATGCGGGCGTCGCGGGTGATGCTGCCGGTGGAGAGGGTGTGATGCGCACGATGGTGGTCTACGCCCATCCGGTGGAAACCAGCTTCAACGCGGCGATCTACGCCACGGTGACGCAGACGCTGCGCCAGCGTGGGCACGAGGTCGATGCGTGCGATCTCTATGCCGAGGATTTTCCCGCCATCATGAGCCGCGAGGACCGCCTGCTCTATCACGAGATCCCCGCCAATCGGGCGCTGGCGCGACCGTGGATCGAGCGGCTCGAGAAGGCCGAGGCGCTGGTGTTCGTGTTCCCGACCTGGGTGTTCGCGCCGCCGGCGATGATGAAGGGCTTCTGTGAGAAGGTCTTCGTACCCGGCGTCGCCTTCGAGCTGGTCGACGGCAAGGTGCGCGGCGCCTTGCGGCACATCAAGCGCGTCGGCGGCGTGTCGACCTATGGCGGCACGCGCCTGCGCGCCTTCCTGGCGGGCGATCCGCCGCGCAAGCTCCTCACCCGCGTGATGCGGGCCTATGTCGGACCGGCAGCGCCGATCTCCTTCCTCGGCTGCTACGACATGAACCGCATCGACACGACGCGCGGCAAGGCGTTCCTCGACCAGGTGCGCACGCTCTACGCGACCTGGTGACTACTCGGCGGCGACGCGCCGTGCAACGTGGCGCGTCTGCTCGCTCTCGCCATGCGCCGCGAGCAGGTCGAGCAGCATGCGGCGCATGATCAGCCCCGGCTGGTCGGACGGCATGTGGCGCTCGATGCCTGAGTGCATGTCGAGCGGCACGTCGAAATCGGTGCCTTCCAGCACCTCCTTGTCCTCGGCGGTGACGCGGCGGTCGAAGGCGATGATGTCAGCGGCCGGCGCATCGGCCTCGCTGTCGCTGCGGAAGCAGAACTGGACGACCTGCGAGAGATCGTCGGCGATCGGTGTCGCGGCGGTGATGATGATGTGGTCGAGGCCACTGGGGTAGCGGATGTGCAGGCGGCGCAGGAACGGCATGTACCAATGCGCCGTGATGTGGCGGATGGTGAAGGCGGCATCGTCCCGGAGGTTCTTCTTCTGCAGCTCGTTGTTGTAGACCGGCACGTCGGAGCGGGCGGTGAAGCCGTAGTCGAGGCGCTCGATGGTCGGCTGCGGCGGATCGGGATTGTTGATGTCGCCGAAGGTGTTGCGGTGGACGAAATGGATGTGCGCGTTGTCGAAGCTGTTCTCCATCAGCCGCAGCCCCGCGCAGTTCCACGGTTCGTAGAACTGGTCGATGCGGCGATAGGCCGGATCGATCTCCTCCGGCCAGTCCGGGATCGGCGCCAGCGGCTGATCGAGCGCCACCCAGACATGGCCGTAGCGCATCGCGCAGAAGAAGCTTCTGACCGCGGTGCCCTTGAGGCCTGACGAATTGGGTCGCTGCGGGATCCTCACGCAGGTGCCGGCGCCGTCGTAGGCCCAGCCGTGATAGGGGCAGACGATCGCCTTGCCGTCGACCCAGCCCTTGCTGAGCGCGGCCGAGCGGTGGCAGCAGCGATCCTCCATCGCGGCGTAATTGCCGTCGCCATCGCGCCACAGCACCAGCCGCTCGCCGAGCAAAGTGAAGGGCTGCGGCCCGGCATCGACCAGCGCGACGGGCATCACGGGATACCAGAAGCGGCGCAGGATGGGCTGGCGCGTGGCGAGCATGGCGTTACTCCGCTGCCGGGGCGAGTGCTGCAGTCGCGATCGGCCCATCGCGGCGGATCTCGGCCTCGCCGTGCTCGGCCAGGAGCCGGGCCAGCATGCGGCGCATCTCGAGGCCGGGCTGGTCGGTCGGCATGTGACGCTCCCCGCTCAGCGACAGCGGCACGTCGAAATCGCAGGCTTCGAGGATCGCCATGTCCTCGTGCGTCACCTGGCGATCGAACTCGATCAGCTTGTCGCCCGGGGCATCGGCCTCGCGGTCGCTGCGCAGCAGGAACTGGATGACCTGCGAGCGACGATCGTCGATCGGCGCGGTCAAAGTCATGATGATGTGGATCAGGCCGTTGGGATAGGTGACCTTCATCTTGCGGCTGAACGGCATCCACCACGTCTTCTCGTAGTGGCGCACCGTGCGGTCCGCGGCGATGCCGAGATTGGCCTTCTGGATGTCGGGGTTCTTCACCGGCACGTCGGCATACATGACGAAGCCGGCGGGATGCGGCTCCAGCCGCGGCTGCACCGGCTCCGGTTCGTCGACGATGCCGAAGCTCGCCTTGTGCACGAAGGAGAAGTGGGCGTTGTCGAAGCTGTTCTCCATGATGCGCAGGCCGGGCGCCATCCACGGCTCGTAGAACTCGAAGACGCGGCGATAGGCGGGATCGTCGTATTCGGGCAGATCAGGGATGTCGCGCAGCGGCTCCTCGAGCGCCACCCAGACCACGCCATGGCGCTCGGTGCAGCGGAACGCCTCGACAGCGATGCCTTTGCCGGGATCGCCGCCGGGCCTTTGCGGGATGCGCACGCAGCTTCCGTCGCCGCCATAAGTCCAGCCGTGATAGGGGCAGACGATGTTGCCGGACTCGACCCAGCCCTTGCTGAGCTTCGCCGTGCGATGGCAGCAGCGATCGATCAGGGCCGCGGCACGACCTCCGGCATCGCGGAACAGAACGATGTCGGTGCCGAGCAGGGTGAAGGGGTGCGGCGTCTCGCCGAGGCGGTCGCTCGGGATGATCGGGTACCAGAAGCGCCTGAGAACCTTCTGCCGGGTCACGAGCATCGGCTGCTCCATGCTTTCATCTTGCCGGGATTGAGCAGGCCCAGCGGATCGGTGCGGCGCTTGAACGCCAGTTGCGCCTCGTCGACGGTCTTCATGCCGCCGTCCTCGAGAATGTAGGTGTGCGGATCGGCGACCGGACAGCCATTGGCTTCGAGCCAGCCGATGATCTCGTAGAGCCGCTTCTCGCCGGTGTAGCGCACGAGCTGCAGGCCGAAGGCTGCGACATGGCCGTTGAGCCGCGTGAATTCGAGATGCATCGGCGTCTCCTCGCCGAACGTCGCCACCGCCAGGGCGATCTTGTCGAGATAGTCCGGCCCGTCGAACAGGCATTGCAGGTAGGTGATGGTGCGGTCGGCCTTCAGTGCCCACAGCGTCGTGTGGTTCCAGGTGAATTCGTAGAGCGGCGGGATCACAGCGGACTCTGTGGCCTCGCGCTCGAAGACGATCCTGCCATCCATGCCGGCGGCGAGCGCGGCGAAGGCTTCACGCGAGGGGTCGGCGATGACGCAGAGCGCGACGGCTTCGCCGGGCGTGAGGTGCGGCAGCAGCGGCTTGAAGTACTGCGCCGCGCCCCAGTCGCTGACCGAGACGAGCTTGCGAGTGATGCCGTCGGCTTCGCACAGCGCTTTGGAG
>CAYNOF010000071.1:0-4670 GCA_964398335.1 uncultured Rhizobiaceae bacterium | reverse complement strand
GTTGTCGCCGAGGTGCAGCGTCTCGCGCATGGCGCAGGCCAGCGCCTCGCTGGGCGTGTCGAGCACGGCCGGGTCGAGATAGCGCGGCGCGCCGGCGTCTTCCGGCGCCGGCTTCTCGGGCAGCAGGCGCGAGACCAGCAGCGCGACCAGCCCGGTGAGCGGCAGGAAGATCAGCGCCGCGGCGAGGTTGAAGGCGGTGTGGAAGTTGATCACCACGCGCGCCGGCTCGGCCTCGATCTGCCCGAGATAGCGCGCAGCCAGGCCCAGGAACGGCAGCGCGATCAGCGCCGCGATGGCGCGCATCGCGACATTGCCCAGCGGCACGCGGCGCGCCTTGGCGGTCTGGCCGGCCTGGTCGAGGAAGGGCGCGATGGCGCCGCCCAGGTTGGCGCCCAGCACCATGGCCAGCGCGGTCGGTAGCGGCATCAGCCCGGCGGCGGCGAAGGACATCACCAGCAGCACGATCGACAGGCTGGAATGGGCGAGCCAGGTGACGATCGCCGCCAGCAACAGCGCCAGCGCCGGCTCCTCGCCCAGCGCGCCGGCGACGACCGAGAAGGTCGAGGAGTGCTTCAGCGGCTCGGCGGCACTGCCCAGCAGGTGAAGCGCCAGCAGGATCAGGCCCAGCCCGATGGCGATGCGCGCCATGTGGCGGAAACGCTCGTCCTGCGAACCGAGGAAGGCGAAGACGCCGGCGGCGATCAGCAGCGGCGAGACCCAGCCGATATCGAAGGAGAAGACCTGCGCAGCGATTGTCGAGCCGACATCGGCGCCCAGCATCACCGCGAGCGCCACCGGCAGCGCGATCAGGCCGCGGCCGGCGAAGGAGGACAGCAGCAGGGCGGTGGCGGTCGAGCTCTGCAGCAGGCCGGTGACGAACAGGCCCGAGCCGAAGGCGGTCAGCCGGTTGCGGCCGCAGGCCTGGATCGCGCGGCGCAGCCAGGCACCGAAGGCGCGCGTCATGCCTGTGCGCACCATGCGCACGCCCCACAGCAGCAGCGCCACCGCGCCGATCAGGTCGATCACCAGACGAAGGCCGTGCATGATCCTTCCCGCGTCCCTCCTTCCGGCCACCTATACGCTCCGGAGTCATCGGTTACAATTTTGTTACGACGAAAAAGTGGCGATGGCTCAGGCTCTGCTAAGAAGGCCGAGCGTCTTTCCTCGCGCGAGGTTCCATGCCCTTCGCTTCCGTCTCCTGGCCGCAGGTCGCACCCATCGTGATGCTGCTGGTGTCCAACGTCTTCATGACCTTTGCGTGGTACGGCCACCTGAAGTTCACCGACCGGCCATTGTGGCTGGTGGTGGTGGCGAGCTGGGGCATCGCCTTCATCGAGTATTGCTTCGCCGTGCCGGCCAACCGCGTCGGCCACGCGGCCTACAGCGCCGCCGAACTCAAGACCATGCAGGAGGTGATCACGCTCCTGGTCTTCGCCGCGTTCTCGGTACTCTACCTCAAAGAGTCGCTGACCTGGAACCACGCCATCGGCTTCGCCTTCATCGCACTGGGCGCGTTCTTCGTCTTCAAGGGACCGATTGCCTGAGGGTCGGGAACCGGTTAGGGGCTATCGCGGCTCTTCCGGGAACAGCAGAGGCTCATAATCGCGCGCGCCGTGCAGCACGTGGATGACCTCGACCGACTCTTCCGCGATTCGATAGAAGATCAGGTAGTTTGCGAAAACGCGTCGACGGATGTTGAACCTCTCATAGCGTGGCGCCGAGGCGCTCGCGGCGTTCCAGCAATTCCTCAACGAAGCTGTCGGCTCGCGCGCTCCGCGATGTAGTTCCCGATCGCCTGTAGATCCTCGATCGCGGCGTCAGTGATGACGACCTTCACGACGCCGATCGATGCGACTTTTGCCTCGACGCGGCGCGGGCCGCGCTCACCGACCTCATCCTTCCAGCGTCGGCGTCGGCGACTCCGCGCATGATCGCTGCGTCGAGAGCGGCGAGCCTGCGTTCCCGCTCCTCTTCGCGGTGCTGCCAGTCACGCATGGCTTCGCGCACGGCCTCGCTGAAGGCCACCAACGTCAAGACGTTGCGAGCCTGCGGTTGAAGGCCGACCGTGCGTCGGCGTACTCGCTCTTCAGGCGACGGCAGAGTTCCGCAGTCGTCGGCACATCGTCGATGTTTCCGACGCCGTGGCCGGCGGTCCAGATGTCCTTCCAGCGTTTGCGGCTCTCGCCGGCGGCGACGATCTTGCCGGGCAGCGTGGTGCGCAGCACGTCGAGGTCGATGCCGGCGGCGAGCAGGCTCGGCGTCAGCCAGTTGGCCGGCGCGCCGTCGATCGCGGCGCTGAAGAAGATGTCGGTGGCGCGCGAAGCGACGATCATCGCCTTGTGCGCGTCGGTGGCGCCGGCCTCGCGCGTGGCGATGAAGCGGGTGCCGAGATAGACCAGGTCGGCGCCCATCGCCTGTGCCGCCAGCACGTCGCGGCCGGTGGTCATGCCGCCCGCCAGCACGACGACGCCGTCGAAGATGCGGCGGATTTCGTTGAGCAGCGCGAACGGGTTGATCGTGCCGGTGTGGCCGCCGGCGCCGCCGGCCACCGCGATCACGCCGTCGGTGCCGGCCTCGATCGCCTTCTCGGCATGACGCTGGCTGGCGACGTCGTGCAGCGTGACGCCGCCGTAGTCGTGGATGCGCTTGAAGACATCGCCCGGCGCGCCCTTGGAGGTCAGGATCACCGGCACCCGGTGCTCGATGCAAAGCTCGAGGTCGCCGGCCATGCGCGGGTTCGAGGGATGCACCACGAGGTTCACCGCCCACGGCGCGACGCGCCCGCCGCCGGGCGCGTCGCGCAGGCGCTTCATGCCCTCGCGCATCTCGACCAGCCACGACGCGAAGGTCTCGCGATCGCGCGTGCCGTGCGCCGGGAAGCTGCCCATGACGCCCTCGGCGCAGCAGGAGAGCGCCATCGCGGGGTTCGACACCAGGAACATCGGCGCGGCGATCACCGGGATGTCGAGCCGGGCGACGATCTCGCGGATGCGCGACATGACGGTCTCCTCAGATCCTCTCGGGCTCGGCCGATGTCACGCCCAGCGCCGCCAGTTTCGCGAGTGCCTGATCGTCGAGGCCCAACAGCTCGCGCAGCGTCTCGTCGGTGTGCTCGCCGAGATCGGGCGCGCGGCGCTCGACCACCAGCGGCACACCGGCGAATCGGTAGGGCATGCCTTTCACCAATCCGCCATCGGCAAGCCACGCCAGCGTGTCGCCGGCCAGCATGCGCTCTCGGATCAGGTCCAGGCCGTCGCGCACGACCGCAGCGGCGAGGCCCTCGGCGTTGAGCTGCGCGGCGGCGTCCGCTGCCGCGCGCCCCGCCGACCATTCGGCAAGGCTCGCCTGCGCGATGGCACGCTTGCAGGTCGCTTCGTCGTTGGCATCGCCGAGCGTGACGGCGAGCCAGCGACCGTCGGCGCAGCGATAGCAGCCCTGCAGGGCGACGCCGTCCTGGGCGTTGCCCTGGCGTGGCGGCGCGCGGCGCGCGGAATCGGCCGCGGCGGCGACGATCTCTTCGCCGATCATGAAGCTCGCGATCTCGCGCTGGGAGATGTCGAGCAGGGCGCCTTCGCCGGTGCGGCGCGCGTTCATCACCGCGGCGATGACGAGCCCGGCGGCGAGCAGCGAGACCACCTGGTCGGGGTAGTTCACGTCCATGCCCGAGATGCGCGGCAGGCCGTCATCGGCGTAGCCGGTGAGCGCTGCCATGCCGCCGGTGGCGTCGAGCGTCGAACCGTAGGAGGCGTGCAGGCGATTGGGACCGGTGTCGCCCTGGCTGGAGATCGAGGCCAGCACGATGCGCGGGTTCACCGCCTTCAACGCCGCGTAGTCGAGGCCGAAGCGTTCGAGCACGCCGCGGCGGAAATTCTCGACCACGACATCGCAGCCTTTCGCCAGCTCGAGGATCAGGCGGCGGCCCTCGGCGTGCTTGAGGTTCAGCGCCACGCCGCGCTTGTTGCGGTTGGTGAAGTGGAAGGGCGGCGAGCGGTTCCACCAGCCCGGTGCGGTATCGCGCTGGCCGACGGCGCGGAACGGATCCATGTAGGCGCCGGACTCGATCTTCACCACGTCGGCGCCGAGATCGCCCAGCATCGCCGAGGTGTTGGCGCCCGCGGTCAGCAGGCCGAAATCGAGCACGCGGATGCCGGAGAGCGGCTTCATCGTGTCGTCTCCTCGACCAGCGGCGTCGGCGCGAAGCCGGCGCCGTTCCACAGCACCGGCAGGCGCGGCATCTTCAGGCCGTCCATGTCGACGATGAAGCCGCGGTCGACCATCTGCGGATCGAGGGTCAGCTCGAAGGGCGTCACGACGGCGCCGAAGGGAATGCCGCGCGCCTGCGCCGCCTGGTAGATCTCGGCGCGCGTGCGCGTCGCGCACCACGGCTTCAGCACGTCGTAGATCTCGGTCACCAGCCGCCGTCGCTCCGGCCGTGTCGCGAAGCGCGGATCGTTCAGACGCGGATCGTCGACCAGAGCCGCAACGGCGTCGAACTGCGTCACGCCGTAGACCAGCGCGATGTGACCGTCGGCGCAGGGCACGACCTGGAACTCCGACCGCGTGCCGTCGCGCGTCGGCGCCTTGCCGTCGGCATGCGCGCCGGCGGCGGCCTTCCAGTTCACCCACAGCAGCGCCTCGACCAGCGAGACGCGCGCCGGCGGTACGCCCCT
>CAYNOF010000070.1:0-4529 GCA_964398335.1 uncultured Rhizobiaceae bacterium | reverse complement strand
GCCGCAGGCGGTCGGCCAGCGGCGCCGGCGCCAGCCCGGTGAACAGCGACTCGCCCGGTGGTTCGGCGCGTCCCTTCCTCGCCGCCACCGGCCTGTCCTCAACCGCGGAAGGTGAAGGTGCGTTCCTCGCCCTTGCGGCGCACCGTGACCGACCAGCCCGAGCGCTCGCCGCCCAGCGCCGAGCGCAGGGTGGCCACCGAGTCGATGGGCTGGCCGTTGATCGAGACGATGTAGTCGCCGGGCTGCATCACCCGCGCGATCGGCGCGCCCTGGGCGATTTCGGCCACGACCACGCCCTGGCTCCAGGCGTCGACGCCCAGCTCGTCGGCCACCGCCGGCGACATGTTCATCACGGTGATCCCGGCCAGCGGGTTGCGGCCATTGAGCTGCGAGCGGTCGCGCGGCGGATTCTCCGGCGGCGCGGTCACCTTGACCTGCACCATGCGCTCCTCGCCGCGGCTCAGCACGCGGACATTCGCCGTGCTGTCGATCGGCAGGGTGGCCAGGCGGAAACGCAGCGCGGCCTCGTCGTCGACCGCCTGCTCGTTGATGGTGAGCATCACGTCGCCGACGCGCAGGCCGGCCTTGGCCGCCGGCCCGTCGGGCGCCACCGCGCGCAGGATCACGCCCTGCGGCCGCGTCAGGTTCAGCGAGGCGGCGATGTCGGCGCTCACGCGCTGCACGCTGGCGCCGATCCACGAGCGCACCATGCGCCCGCCGCGCTCACCGGCCTCGATCATGCGCGCCACGATGTTCGAGGGCGTGGCGAAGCCGATGCCGATCGAGCCGCCCGAGCGCGAGAAGATCGCGGTGTTGATGCCGATCAGCCTGCCGTCCATCGACACCAGCGCACCGCCGGAATTGCCGGGATTGATCGCCGCGTCGGTCTGCAGGAAGAAGCCGTTCTCGGTCACGCTGCCGCCGCTGCGCGCCACGGCCGAGATGATGCCTGACGTGACGGTCTGGTTGAGCCCGAAGGGATTGCCGATCGCCAGCACCAGGTCGCCGACCTCCAGCGTGTCGGAGTCGCGCAATTCGAGGAACGGCATGTTGCCCGGCTCGCCATCGAGCTTCAGCAGCGCGAGGTCATAGCGCTCGTCGGTCGCCAGCACGACAGCGGCGAACTCGCGCCGGTCGGCCAGCACGACGTTGATCTCGGTGGCGCCGCGCACGACGTGGTTGTTGGTCACGATCAGCCCGTTGGCGCGCACGATCACGCCCGAGCCGAGCGACTGCGCCACCCGCTCCTGCGGCAGCTGGCGCAGGAACTCGTCGGGGAAGAAGCGCATGAAGGGCGGGATCTCCGTCTTCACGCGCGTGCGGGCGTAGATGTTCACCACGGCCGGCGAGACCCGCTTGACCAAAGGCGCGAAGGAGAACTGCAGCTGGTCGCGCCCGGCGGGCACGGACTGCGCCAGCGCCGGCGCCGCCGCCAGCAGGCAGGCGAGAACGGCCGCACACAAGGCGGCGATCCTGGCGTTCATATGACGCGCGCTCCCCATGGACCCAAGTCTAGACCTCGGACCGCTCCGGTAGAAAAGGAAAGAGGCGGCACTGTGGCCGCCTCTCCCGATCTCAGAATTTGCCGCGCATTGTTACGCGGCGGCCTCGGCGTTCTCGTCCGCCTTCTCGGCCGACGGGCCGCTGTCCTGGCCCTTGGCGTCGACGTCGCGATCGACGAACTCGATCAGCGCCATCGGGGCTGCGTCGCCGTAGCGGAAGCCGGCCTTCAGCACGCGGGTGTAGCCGCCGGCGCGCGTCTTGTAGCGCTCGGCGATGGTCGAGAACAGCTTGTGCACGATCGCCTCGTCGCCCAGCTGCGCCAGCGCCTGGCGCCGCGCATGCAGGTCGCCGCGCTTGCCCAAGGTGACCAGCCGCTCGACGATCGGGCGGATGTCCTTGGCCTTGGGCAGCGTGGTGCGGATCTGCTCGTGCTTGATCAGCGCGAGCGAAAGGCCCTTGAACAGCGCCTTGCGCTGGGACGAGTCCCTGTTGAACTTCCGTCCGCTCATTCCATGTCGCATCGTCAGTCTCCAATGTTGTGTTTATCGACGGCCGTCTGCGATTTCGCGGCCGCGTTGGGGGCCTTGCGGCCCCGAGGGTCAGAAGCTCAGTACGGCTCCTCGAGACGCTTGGCGAGCTCCTCGATGTTCTCCGGCGGCCAGTTGGGGATCTCCATGCCGAGATGCAGACCCATCTGGGCGAGGACTTCCTTGATCTCGTTGAGCGACTTGCGGCCGAAGTTCGGCGTGCGCAGCATCTCGGCCTCGGTCTTCTGCACGAGGTCGCCGATGTAGATGATGTTGTCGTTCTTCAGGCAGTTGGCCGAGCGCACCGACAGCTCGAGCTCGTCGACCTTGCGCAGCAGGTTGCGGTTGAACGGGATGTCGTCGGCGACGACATCGGCCTTCACCGCCTGCGGCTCTTCGAAGTTGATGAAGAGCTGCAGCTGGTCCTGCAGGATGCGCGAGGCGATCGCCACCGCGTCGTCCGGGCTGACCGTGCCGTTGGTCTCGACGCTCATCGACAGCTTGTCGTAGTCGGTGACCTGGCCGACGCGGCTGTTGTCGATCTTGTAGGCGACCTTCTTCACCGGGCTGAACAGCGCATCAACAGGGATCAGGCCGATCGGCGCGTCGGCCGGGCGATTGGCCGTCGCCGGCACGTAGCCCTTGCCGGTCGAGACCGTGAGCTCCATGTGCAGCGAGGCGCCGTCGTCGAGCGTGCAGATCAGGTGCTTGGGATCCATGATCTGGATGTCGCCGGTGGTCTCGACCATGCCGGCCGTCACCTCGCCGGGGCCGGTGGCGCGCAGGATCAGGCGATGCGCCCGATCGCTCTGCATCTTCACCGCCATCGACTTGATGTTCAGCACGATGTCCGTGACGTCCTCGCGGACGCCCGGGATCGAGGAGAACTCGTGCAGCACGCCGTCGATCTTGATCGACGTCACGGCGGCACCCTGCAACGACGACAGCAGCACGCGCCGCAGCGCGTTGCCGAGCGTCAGACCAAAGCCGCGCTCAAGCGGCTCGGCGACGATGGTGGCGACGCGCATGGCGTCGCTGCCCGGCTCGACCTGCAGCTTGTTCGGCTTGATCAGTTCCTGCCAATTCTTCTGAAGCACGGGGGGCTACCTTTCGGATCGGCTTGTAAGCCGGGCGCCGCGAACGAGCGCGGCAGCCTCGATGATCGGGCGCCGCGGCCACCGGCCGCGGCGTACTGTGAAACGCAGACGAATGATCAGACGCGGCGGCGCTTGGGCGGACGGCAGCCGTTGTGCGGGATCGGCGTCACGTCGCGGATCGCGGTGACGGCGAAGCCCACGGCCTGCAGCGCACGCAGGGCCGATTCGCGGCCCGAGCCGGGACCGCGCACCTCGACCTCGACGGTGCGCATGCCGTGCTCCATGGCCTTGCGGCCGGCGTCCTCGGCCGCCATCTGCGCCGCGAACGGCGTCGACTTGCGCGAGCCCTTGAAGCCCTGGGTGCCGGACGACGACCAGGCAATGGTGTTGCCCTGCACGTCGGTGATGGTCACCACGGTGTTGTTGAACGACGCGTTCACGTGGGCGATGCCCGACGTGATGTTCTTGCGCTCGCGACGCCGGGGACGCGCGGCCGCGGCGGTGCCGGCGGCAGGTGCTTTCGCCATGACTTCGAACCTCTTGGCCTAGACGGCTTTCTTCTTGCCAGCGATCGGCTTGGCCGGTCCCTTGCGGGTGCGGGCATTGGTGTGGGAGCGCTGGCCGTGGACGGGCAGACCAAGGCGGTGACGCAGCCCGCGATAGCAGCCGAGATCCATCAGCCGCTTGATGTTCATGGCCACTTCGCGCCGCAGATCGCCCTCGACCACATAGTCGCGGTCGATGGTCTCGCGGATGCGAAGCACCTCGTCGTCGCTGAGCTGGTTGACGCGCCGCTCATCGGTGATGCCGACTTTCTCGCAGATCTCCTTGGCCTTCAGCGCGCCGATGCCATGGATGTACTGCAGCGCGATCAGCACGCGCTTGTTGGTGGGGATGTTAACGCCAGCGATACGGGCCAATTTCCTAGCTCCTTCAATACGTTAAGCGCGGCCGTACCCTAACGGTCGCGCTTCGGCTATTTCCGGAAAGCGCGCGATTATAGGGATCGATGTCCGCGAGTCAACCGGTCTGCCGGATTTGTCAAGCCTTTCCCAGCACCGCCTTCAGCTGGCGGTAAACCTCGTCCATGGACGCCATGCCGTCGACCTTCCTGAGCACCCCGCGCGCACCGTAATAGGGCAGCAGCGGAGCGGTCTGGGAGCGGTAGGCGGCCATGCGCGCCATCACGGTCTCGGCGTTGTCGTCCTTGCGGCGCACGAACTCGGTCGAGCCGCAGACATCGCAGACGCCCTCCTTCTTCGGGCGCTTGAACGTGTCGTGGTAGCCGGCGCCGCACTTGGCGCAGGAGAAGCGGCCGACGATGCGTTCGGTGAGCACCTTCTCGTCGACCGTCATCTCGATCACGTGGTCGAGCTTCCAGCCGCGCTTGTCCAGCATCCGG
>CAYNOF010000069.1:0-2053 GCA_964398335.1 uncultured Rhizobiaceae bacterium | reverse complement strand
TCGGTCTCGGCGCCGATCTCGATGGCGACGGCACGCTCGCCGACCCTGACGGCAAACCGGTTGCCGTCGCATTCGACCAGGGCCTCCTGCCGCGCCTCGCCGGCCGACAGCCGCACCGTGGTGGGCACCGGGTTGGAGTTGCGCCAACCCGCCAGCATCGGCGCCACGCCGGCGGCGCTCCTGCGGAACGTCAGCGCCGCAGCCAGCGCCCAATGGACCTCGGTCGGCGGGGGCGGCGTCAGGGTGGCGGCGTCGAAGTGCGCGCCGATGAAGGCGGTGGTCGCCTCGCCGGCGGCGAAGACGGGATGACGCAGCAGGCGCAGCAGGAAATGCCGGTTGGTGGTCGGGCCGAGCACCACGGTCTGCTCCAGCGCCCGCGCCAGCTTGCGCAGCGCCTCGGCGCGGCTGGCGCCATGGGCGATCACCTTGGCGATCATGGGATCGTAGAACGGCGAGATCGCCTGGCCGTCGCGCATGCCGTGATCGGTGCGCAGGCCGGGACCGTCGGCCGGGCGCCACGCCGCCACCGTGCCGGTCTGCGGCAGGAAGCCGGCATAGGGATCCTCGGCGTAGAGCCGCACCTCGATGGCGTGGCCGTCGAGCTTCAAATCCTCCTGCGCCAGCGGCAGGGGCTCGCCGGCCGCGACGCGCAACTGCCAGGCCACGAGATCCTGCCCGGTGATCATCTCGGTCACCGGATGCTCGACCTGCAGGCGCGTGTTCATCTCCAGGAAATAGAACGCGCCGTCGGCGCCGAGCAGGAACTCCACCGTGCCGGCGCCGCGATAGCCGATGGCGCGCGCCGCGGCGACCGCCGCCGCGCCCATGCGCTGGCGCAGCGCACCATAGACGGCGGGCGAGGGCGCTTCCTCGACCACCTTCTGATGCCGGCGCTGCACCGAGCAATCGCGCTCGCCGAGATGGATCACGTTGCCATGGGCGTCGGCGAAGACCTGGATCTCGACGTGGCGTGCGTCGACCACGGCCTTCTCGAGGATCAGCTCGCCCGAGCCGAAGGCGTTCTGCGCCTCGTGACGCGCACCGCTGATCGCTTCGGCCAGCTCGGCCGCATCGGTGACCAGCCGCATGCCCCGCCCGCCGCCGCCGGCCGCGGCCTTGACCATCGCCGGCAGGCCGATCTTCGTGGCTTCGGCAATCAGGTTCGCATCGCTCTGATCGCTGCCCTGATAGCCCGGCACGCAGGGCACGCCGGCATCGATCATGCGCCGCTTGGCGGCGGCCTTGTTGCCCATGGCGTCGATCGCCGCAGGCGGCGGTCCGATGAAGATGAGCCCGGCATCGGCACAGGCCTGTGCGAAGCCCGCATTCTCCGACAGGAAGCCGTAGCCGGGATGCACTGCGTCGGCGCCCGCGGCGCGCGCGGCAGCCAGCAGCTTGCCGACGTCGAGGTAGCTCTCGCCGACCAGCGTGCCGCCCAGTGCCACGGCCTCGTCGCAGGCCAGCACATGCGGCGCGCCGGCATCGGCGTCGGAGAACACCGCGACGGTGCGGTAGCCCAGCGCATGCGCGGTGCGCGCGACCCGGCAGGCGATCTCGCCGCGATTGGCGATCAGGATCTTGCTGAAGCTCATCGGTAGGGGCTGCCGTCCCTGCGGTAATAGCCTTCGGGCACGCCGACCTCGCGGTACAGCATGTCGATGTCGGCATAGTGCGCGGTCTCGGCGTTGCTGCGCGTGCCGACCTCGAGGATGCGCGCGATGCGGTCGGAGCGATTGACCAGGTGATGGCCGTTGGGCTCGCCGGCGCGGAAGCCCGCGATCATGCCGGCGCAAAGTGGCGTCGAGCCGGCATCGGTGACGAGATCGACCTCGCCCTCCAGCACATAGACGAACTCGTCCTCGCGCTCGTGCCAGTGGCGCTGCGCCGACCAGGTGCCCGGCGGCAGTTCGAGCAGGTTGACGCCGAACTGGCTCAGCCCGAAGGCGTCGCCCAGCGCGCGACGACGGCGCTCCAGGCACGGCCGGTTGTAGGGCGGCGGGTAATCGGTGCCGACCCGTTCCGGCAGGTCAGCGGCCCTGACGCCGATCGGGAA
>CAYNOF010000068.1:0-3390 GCA_964398335.1 uncultured Rhizobiaceae bacterium | reverse complement strand
GCTATGATCACCTGGGAAACCCCGGGCACCTGCGAGAGGCGCGGCGCCGCGAAATTGTCGACCGCGTCGTAGATGGTGGCAGGCGTCAGCCGATCGCTGGTCATCGCCAGGATCAGCACCGGCGCGTCGCCCGGGTTGGCCTTGCGGAACAGAGGCGGATTGGGCAGGCCGGCCGGAAGGTCGCTGCCCGCCGCGTTGATCGCCGCCAGGACGTCGCGCGCAGCGGCCTCGACGCTGCGCGAGAGATCGAACTGTACGACGATCGCGGTCGTGCCGAGCGACGAGGTCGACGTCATTTCCGTGACGCCGGCGATGGTGCCGAGCCGACGTTCGAGAGGGGCGGCGACCGAAGAGGACATCGTCGCGGGATCGGCGCCGGGCTGGCTCGCGGTGACGACGACGGTGGGCAGATCGACACGCGGCAGCGGCGCCACGGGCAGGTGCAGGAAGGCGACGATCCCCGCGAGCGCCACGCCGACGCCAAGCAGCGCCGTTGCGATCGGCCGCGCCAGGAAGGGCGCCGAGATGTTCATTCGGCCGGTGCCGCCGCGCGTCGCCGCGTCAACGCCTCGCGAACACTCTCCATCCCGAGATAGATGGCCGGGGTGGTGTAGAGGGTGACCGCCTGGCTCAGCAGAAGCCCACCGACCACTGAAACACCGAGTGGCGTGCGCAGTTCGCTGCCGGCGCCCTGCGCAAGCATGAGCGGAAGCGCACCCAGCAAGGCGGCCATCGTCGTCATCATGATGGGCCGGAAGCGCAGCAGCGCCGCCTCGCGGATCGCTTCATCGGGTGTCATGCCATGGTCACGCCGGGCCTCGATGGCGAAATCGACCATCATGATCGCGTTCTTCTTGACGATGCCCATCAGCAGCACGATGCCGACCAGCCCGACCACCGAGAGATCGAGTCCCGCCAGGCGCAGCGCAAGCAGCGCGCCGATGCCGGCGGAGGGCAGGGTCGAGAGGATCGTGAGGGGATGGACGACGCTCTCGTAGAGCATGCCGAGCACGATGTAGATGACGACGATGGCCGCCAGGATCAGCCAGGTTTCGCCCGAAAGGCTGCGGTTGAACTCGGCCGCGTCGCCCGAGAAGCGACCCGTGATGGTGTCGGGAAAGCCAATCTCGGCCTCGGCCGCGCGCACGGCACTGATCGCGTCGCCGAGCGATGCACCCGGCCGCAGGTCGAAGCCGATCGTGGCGGCGGCGAACTGACCGAACCGGGTCACCAGCAGCGGTCCGGCCTGAAGCGAGATGGTCGCAATCTCCGAGAGCGGCACCTGCGTCACCTGCCCGGCCGCCGCCGAGGCGGCGCCGGCGGGCAGTCCGCCTTGCCCGGCACTTGCCTGACCCGCAGTCGCCGGCACGCGCAACAGGCCGATCACGGCCGGGTCGGTGAGCACGTCGGGGCTCGCCTCCAGCACCACGCGGTACTGGTTGTTTTGCGCATAGATGGTCGAGATCTGCCGCTGGCCGAAGGCGTCGTAGAGCACGTCGTCCACGGCCTGCAGCGTCACGCCGAGCCGCCCCGCCCGGTCACGATCGACGTTGACGGCGATGCGCAAGCCGCGATCGCGCTGATCGGTCGAGACGTTGCGCATCAGCGGATGATCGATCAGGCGTTGCCGGAGCCGCTCCGACCAGGCGCCGAGCTCCGTGGCATCCGGCCCGGTCAGCGTGTAGAGGTAGGCCGAGGGGCTGGCGCGGGCACCGATCTGGATGTCCTGCACCGGCCGAAGGCTGACCGAGATGCCAGGCAGCGCCTCCAGGCTTCGTTGCAGCCGCGCCGCGACGGCTTGCGCCGTGTCCCGGCCGGAATCGCGCGGGCGCAGGACGGCCGTGAGTTGGGCGCTCGCCTGGCTCGGGTTCACGACGCCGGCGCCGACGATGGCGGTGACGGCGGAGACATCGGCATCGGCACGCAAGTGCTCGGCCACGCGCGCCGCGGCATTGGACATGACCTTGAAGGACGCATCCTGCGGTCCTTCCACCGTCGCGATGATCAGGCCGGTGTCCTGCACCGGCAGAAAGCCCTTCGGCGCTGCGATGTAGAGCACCACCGTGGCCGCGACGGTCAGCGTCGCGATGCCGAGCATCAGCGGCCGGCGCCGCAGCGACCAGTCGAGGCTCGTCGCATACTGGTCTCTGAGCCAGTTGAAGCTGGCCTCGAACCAGCGCGCGAGCCGCATCTTCGGCGCTTCTTCCCCCTCGCGCAGGATATGGCCGCACATCATCGGCGTGATCGTGAGCGAGACCAGCAGCGAGACGACCACCGCGATCGTCATGGTCAGCGCGAACTCCACGAAAAGGCGGCCGACGATACCGGGCATGAACAGCAGCGGAATGAACACCGCGATCAGCGAGATCGACAGAGACAGGATGGTGAAGGCGATCTGCCCGCCGCCCTTGATCGCCGCCTCCATCGGCCGCATCCCGCCTTCCATGAGCCTGACGATGTTCTCGATCATCACGATGGCATCGTCGACCACGAAGCCGGTCGCGACGGTCAGCGCCATCAATGACAGGTTGTCGAGGGAGAAGCCGCACAGCGCCATCACGCCGAAGCTGCCGATCAGCGACAACGGCAGCGAGACGGCCGGCACCAGCGTCGCGCGCGGAGAGCGCAGGAAGGCCCAGATCACCACGACCACGAGCAGGACGGACAGGACGAGCGTGAACTGCACCTCGCTCACGCTGGCGCGGATCGTCTCGGTGCGGTCGCTGACGACGTCGAGGCGCACGCCCGCCGGCAGCGCACCTTCGAGGCGGCCGATCTGGGCCCGCACATCGGCCACCGTGCGCACGATGTTCGCGCCAGGCTGGCGCTGCACGTCGAGCAGCACGGCCGGCCGGCCGTTCCATGTCGCGGCATTGAGCGTGTTCTCGAGGTCCTCGACAACGACGCCGACATCGGAAAGCCGCACCGGCGCATTGTTGCGCCAGGCGACGACCACCGCGGAGAAGTCGGTCGGGCGGCTGATCTGGTCGTTCGCCATGATGGCCGACGCCTGGTTGGGCCCGTCCAGATTGCCCTTGGGCGTGTTGACGTTGGTGCTGGCGATCGCCTGGCGCACGTCTTCGAGCGACAGGCCATAAATCGCGAGCCGGCGCGGATCGGCCCTGATGCGGACGGCGGGACGCATGTTGCCCTGCACCACCACGCGGCCGACGCCCGAGACCTGCGAGAGCCGCTGGGCCAGGAGCGTATCGGCGGCATCCGAAAGTCGCGTGACCGGCAGGGTGTCGCTCGTCAGCGCAAGCGTCAGGATCGGCGGATCGGCCGGATTGACCTTCGCATAGACCGGTGGATAGGGGAGATTGGTCGGCAGCACGCCCCGTGAGGCGTTGATCGCCGCCTGCACGTCCAGCGCCGCGTCGTCGATCTGCC